>JBFKTM010000008.1:0-16909 GCA_041636295.1 Oleiphilaceae bacterium | reverse complement strand
GGTTAAATCTGACAGGACAACGCCCTTGACCTGTTTACAAAGCTCTTCTTCCAGATTGAAAAGTTCTGTTCGGCCATTGGTGATTTCAATGTTGCCAGACAGACTGTAGTTAGCTGGCGTCGGGTCGTTCAGGGTACCACTCCCCAGCAGCTTTACGGCCCCTTGCCCAAATAATTGAGGCTGTTCGGTCAATGGGGTCAAAAAATCTTCGACCTTGATACCTTCTCCGTTTAGCTCAACATCCCATTGGCCGGAACGGATCTGATAGCGGGCATTCAGATTGAATTTTCCTTTATAGGCATCGGCAACCAGTTGGCTGATCGTTAGTTTCCCATCGGTAGTTTGCCAATCGAAGGCAACATTCTCTGCCTTGTGAGCAAATAGGTTGAGTGATGCGACCTGTATATGATTCGCTCCCGGCAGCATCATCAACAGTGCCAGGTCATGGCAGCGTGGTGCCTCTAACGGTGCGTTTTTGCTGAAGCAGTAATCGGGTATCTGTAATGACTGACTATAGAACTGACTTTCGATCCCGGTATTACTGGATAGCCAATGGGTTCTGCCGGACAGCTGCAGGTGAGGGGTTGTTAACTGCGCTATCTCGATGGAGATTGACTCGGCGGAGCGGTGTAATCTGCCTTTTGAAGAAGCTGAAATCGCCGGTGCCTCTAGGGTGATTGAGTAATCCAATGACGTCAGTAACTCCGAGATGATCAGTTGTGCGTCTATTTCAACGCCACTGGAAAGGTCGCCATCAATTACAAAGGTGTTGGGTTGAGGTTGGTGAATGACTGCCTTGAAGGCTAAGGGGGTGTCCTGCTGGTGACGAGCTGTTTCGAGGCTTGACTGGTTTGGTGAGTGCCGCGCTGAAGAGGGCCGGTTAATGAGAAAACCGAGTGACGTTGGCGCTGCCTGTGGCTCATCAAAATTAATGGCTATCTGCTTAAGTTCGGGGATCTGGGGCATACGCCGGCTGGGTATTAGTTGTTCTATCTCTACTGAGGAGGGGGCGCCCTGTAACAACAGTAGATCAATTAAGCGAAACGAAATATTGACTCGGTTTAGATTAATCTCTAGCTGATCAAGATGCACCTGTTCGATATATAGGCTGGGAAGAGGAGACAAAAACCACTCCAGTTCACCATTCAGCTGAACCGGAAAGCCGCTGATTTCGGTGAGCGTCTGGGCTATCTCCTGGCGATAGTTTTCAGCTGGAAACAACAGTTTAATGGCAGACAACCCAACGATGACAATAAGAAAAAAGATCAGTAACGCATTGGAGAGCCGGTAAGAGAGACTTTTATCCATATCACTACCTAAATCCTTATGTAAAGCTCGAACTGGTGGGAGAGTTGAAATAATAATGAATGCAGATGGTTTGTAAAACAAATAGTAAACGACACTGGCTGATAGAGCCAGTCAATACGGTGTATAAATTACCGTTAGGTGGAGGGAGTGTGAAGTCAGCCGACTATCCGTTGTCAAACAACGGATAGTCGGCCTATAGCACTACGAAGCATGCCTTATATCTGGTTAGGCCGGAATCTTCAAACTTAGCGACTCGTCAGCAGTTTCTGCCTGCCAGTTTACCAGATTAATCTGCTGCCTTAGATCAAAAACGGTTTCACCTAATAGACTATTAATAATCGTTGCCGAACGCCAACACATAAGGCTCATTTGAGGTTCAGCGATGCCATGGCTGTGGCGGCCTGCATTGACCGCATAGATACGGTTGCTCGCGGGGCCATCCCAAACGACCTGAAAGTCCCGAGACAGTTCGAATTGACCATTCTCGTCCACTGTGATTTTGGCGCGAAGACCATCCAGGTAGGCGGGGAGTGAAGACTCAAACCCGGTACAGAGAATCACTACATCGGCATTAAAGGTTTCGGACTGCCCTGTCATTCCGTTGTAGGTGGTGATCTGGTGAATGCCCTCGTGATAGCTCATCTCCGTCAGTTCACGGTTAGGGCGCATATGTAAATGATCGGTACTGCTGGCAATAGATAGCGTATAGAGCTTTTGATAGATCGCTTTCAGGGTTTCTGGTGAAATGCCGTCAGAGGCCAGTTTTTGGCTAGCGACAATCTGTGCCTTAGCCTCTTTTGGTAGCGGGTAAAATGAGTCTATATATTGAGGGGTGAAGAATTCATTGGTAAAGGGGGTCTCATCCAAGGGTTCAAAATTGGGACGACGAGAGATCCAGTGAACGCTGGCGGCTTCCCCCCACTGATTTTCCAGCATGTTCTGAAATACTTCTGCGCCGGTTTGTCCGCCACCAACAATGGCTACTTTTAACCCTTTGACAGAAAACGCCCGCTGCGCAATACCAATAGCGTGGAATACCTGCCCCCCTAAATAAGGCCGAGCACATTCGGGAATGTAGGGGCGTTTACCGGTGCCCAGGCAGAGGTTTTGTGCTGCCACGGGGGGGCGTCGATCAGTGAAATGCAGCAGGAAGTGGTCACTTACAAACTCTACATGCTCTACACTGCTGCTGTAGTTGATCATCGGAAGCTTTTCAGCCACCCAGCGTAAATAGTCGGCATACTCGATCCTACTGACAGAGGAAAGTTCCGCCGTCAAGAACTGGTAGAAGCGCTTGTGCTCGACCAGGTAATTCAAGAACGAATAGGGATTGGTAGGTGCTACGCCGGTAACCAGATCTTTTAAATAGGAGGTCTGCATTTTAACATCAGGCAGTAGCATCCCAGGGTGCCAGCTGAAGCGCTGTTTCTGGTCAAAAAACGCAGTGGCTAAGCGATGGCCGTGTTGGTTTAATCCATCGGCTAATGCAGCGATACTCAGATTAAAAGGCCCGGCACCGAGGCCTGCCAGATCAAGCGGTTGTGTCATAAGTGTTCTCCATGTCCAGTGGATTGTCTGCGTTGGTTTTGCGGGGAAGGAACGCCAATGGGTTTGGTAGTGGCGTGCCTAGCTCAGGAATCGGTCGTTCTGCGTTGTCCTGATAACCCAAACGAAAGCGCACGCGGTTAATGCATACTTTCAGCACACTCTCCTCGAAGAGTGGAAACAGCTTAAAGCGATCATTTAATTCGGGGTGTTGCTGTTGATAATGTCGTAATGTGTTAGCCAGTAGCTGGTAAAAACGAGTTTCACTGACACCGCACTGGGCCTCTAACAGCGGCGAAATGAATCGCAGGGTGGTAATAAAGTGACCGGTAACCAAGTCATGAATCAGGTAGTGTGGAGGCAAGCGGGTTAGGCGCTGCTTAACGTCTGCGGGTAGATCATCTAGTTCCGGAAAATCCAGGTCGATGATTCTCAAATCACCGTGAAAGTCTTTTATCGCGGCTCGCACCGGGATGTGTTGATCCAATACCACACTAACATTCTGGCCATGAGCAACCAACCCTACGCCATATTTAGCCATCAGGTGATAGAGTGGCACGACAACTTTAGTGAATAGTTGCGTTAACCAGGCCTCCGGTGTCAGGCCCGATGCCTGAATGTACTCAGTAACCAACGCATTGCCTTTAATATCGCATTGCATCAGGGTGGCCACCAAAATGCCGTTTTGGCCGGGGGAAACAAGCTGTTCAAGGGATTCACGCCAGACCGCGCCCAACATCTCATGATAGCGGTAAGGTGCTGAGTCGATCTGTTGCTGAATCGGGTGATTGCAGTGGATACCACACACCTCCCGTTGCGCGATCAGACCTGCCTCCGACAGCAGTTTATCTTGTCGGATCCGTTCCAATAACCATTGCGACAGCTTTGCCCCGGTGGTGATGTGTTCACCCGGTACACCGCGATAGCAGGAGGTATTAAGAATGGTTAGTGGCAACTTCAGGTCATAGCGGGGAGTGGGCTGCTGGCCAGACGGCCCCATGTTAGTTAACGTCCGGATTGACTGCTGCGGTAGATAGTAATCAGGCAACTGATCCATCATGAAAATGCTACCGTCGGCAATCCATGCCTGGTACTGTGGCACAATAAAGTGCTGCCACTGCCAGGGGTGCACCGGGACCGGCAGGTAGTCCGACATCGTTACGCCCCGCTGTGTAAACTGGTGGGCAAGTGTGGCCTGCTGTACCGAATTGAGCGGGTCCGTCACTACAGTCCAGGGGTCCGCATCGGGCAGGAAACCGCTTTGACAGCGTTCAGCCCTCACGGCTACGAGCAAAGGCCTTATACACTGACCTGATTCCGGCGTGTATTGTGATAGCTCGTCAGCCCCCCATCCCATCCGCCCTTTGTTGGCTATCGCTTTAGGGTGTCCGTCCAACAGGCTCTGTAATTCGGCACTGTTCATGGCAATTAGCTGCGGTGCCCGGTAGTGGGCGAGGCGCTTCGCTTGCTGCAGGTCACTGAATAGCGTGTTCTGTGTCTCTTCCAGTAAGTTGGCCAGCACGATGTCTGTGAGCCCAAGCGCTTGTTGCGCATGGATCAGAAATTGTGCGGCCGATGACACTGGCTCAGAACCGTTATAGGTCATGCTGTGGGCATCGACCATTAGCCAGCCCCAAATACTTTTTTTGGCACTGAAATAATAGTGGTGCTCTGTACCAAAAGTTAACTGGTATTGCCCCTTGCCAGTTTTATGTTCGGCGAACAGGGTGGGTGAAAAACACTCTTCGTAACTGCATTCACCAATCATTTTGGCAATAAGTCGTTGATTACAGTGTAACCATAATGCGGCATCATTGTTCATCATTCTGTCTTCCAACATACCGTTTCCCAAACCTGGGGGTGATCAAAGCTGTGTTTCAAAAAAGGCGGCTTTATGGCATTTCACCAGTGCAGCGTGCTTGTGTGGGAAATCAAACTCCTTCTCTTTGTACCAGGCGGTATGCTCCAACCACTTCAGTAGATTCTTGTTGTCGGATCGTGGCTCTCCGACCAGCTGGTCAGTACGGGGGTCGAGCAGGAATAAGAAATGGCTTACCGCATTCAGCAAGTGATGGGTGCGACCACCGCCGAGGAACTCAGGTTCTCCAACCAGCAAATGAAAGCCGTGATCGAATGGTTTACTGTCATAGTAAGGGCCAAGCCGATCCTCAAGCGCCCAATAGGTCTCAATGTAGCCAAATGGCTGGCCGTCGAAACAGGCAATAAGCGGCTCGCTGTGAGGGTCATTGCGGCAGTTAGTCAGATATTGATCGAGTTTTTCCCGGCTGAATGGATACTCCCAGAACGCTGCAACACGGGCGTCATTCTGCCACCGGTGAAAACGTTCACCATCCGCCTCCACCGAGGCCCGACGAAGTTCGAATACCTGGTTGAGGGCCGGTATTTGGCGACGGTACAACACCCCTTCTGGTAGCGCTGGGCGAACGGGAACTGGCTGAGCAACGCCTTCCTTGGCTTCTCGAATATCCGGGGTGATAGAAAGCAGACGTTCATCCAGCCAGATTTCACGAAGTTGGTAGAACGCGGCTCGCTGTATCGAAAACCCTTGCTCTGACAGTTGCCAGTGACGCAGGTTGATCACTTGAGAAGGTGTCTTGCCAGCGCTCTCATTTATCACCTCATGGCTCAATGTAATCTGTGTGGCATCGGTGTTGGCAATCAGCTGATCGAGAATTTGATAGCTGAGTCTTACATTGTCGCTCTGGCCTAACCAGCGTTGGACGGTTAACTGATTGGCAGATAACTGAATATCCAGCTGCCAGTGATGGGGCTCTAACCTGACGATAAAGGTGTTCGGGTTGGGACGCTCAACAATAAATTTAATGGGGTACGAAACAGTTTGGGTAATAGTCATAGCTTGGTTCTTTAAGGTGGATTTAATGATGATTCTGTTGTGTCAATGGGTTGGGCATCGGGTGATACATGGCCAGATAATCGGTCTCGGTGTTTTCATTGAGCTGACGTAGCGCAACAAAAAAATTGCCTTTGGCACTGAGTTCCGGCGCATGCAACAGGTAGTCGATGCATTGAGTGTCTCGCACTCCTTGCTCTTTAATAACGGTCAGAAATTGGCGGAGTTGCCCGATCAGATCCGCTTCCGCCACCTCACCACTGCGACTCAGGCTGCTGATAACGTTAAAGGTGGCGTTGATGATCAGGTAATAGCTGAACAGGCGGATAGCCATTGTGTCTTCAAGAACGTTACCACTGCTCTGCGCCATATCGGGCAAAAACGGCTTGTACAACTCATGAGATAACTGGCTAAACCCGGTTCCCTGGCAGTCTCGGAAGTACATTTTAATGGGCATGTCGTCGGCCAGTGTCAGTACAATGTTCTGCTGGTGGGCACCAAACAGTAACCCGTAATCCGCCTGGGCGATAAGCAGTGGTTTAACGGCGATGTTCAGGTATCGGTCAAACCACTGATGTGCAATGTCAAGGTAGCGTTTGGCCGGAGTCATTGTGCAGCGGCGTTTTAAGCACTGTTCGAGACGCGACTCTCCGCTTCTTGGGTCATCTTGCAGTAGTGTCGCGAGGACCTCGGTGTTGTTCTGGTTACCGTTGATAAATGGATTTTCTCGCCACAGGACAATGGACTCTTCGAAGGGCTGGCCATCGTTGCCACATAAGGACGCCGCAGTGGGCTCATTTAGCACTTGAAAGGTCGGGAACCGTTGTATGAACTCTTGAGCCGGAGGGGTTTGCAGTACACGACATAACTCGGCACCGCGCACCAGCTCTTCAGGTTGCAGGTGGCGAATCGAATTGGTCAGCTTCACACTTAGTGAAAACTTTAGCATCCAGGGGGATTGGGCCGAGTAAATTGCGCGAACCGAGGTGGTAGCTGACCACGGCATGTCACCTTGGCCAAGATAACAAAGCTGTTCTTGTGAGATCAACGTCTGGATGCGCATGGAAGATTGCCAGGCTTGATGCTGAAACGGATGGCAAGGAAATAGCGTTTCATCAGTCGCCAGTGTTTGTGCCCAATGGTGAACTTGAGCATCGGTGTTGATCAGCTCCTCAAGCATGTGTTGATAGTCAAAGCCTTGGGCGGCACAGGTGTATAAATGGTTCCGCTTAACGCGATACCAGTTCAGCGGAAACGTCCCTTCGAACTCTGGCGCGTAATTCAGCGTATCTTGCTGACTGAAATTATCTCTTGCTTTTGGGCAGGGGTGGATCGAGTGGCCGGTAAACAGTGCAGATTCCGCCTCGGGAAAACTGAGTGGTTGGGAAAAAAGCTGAGGCAGGTCTGCTTGCCGAAAGGCCATCGCCTCTTTTAGGTTATAGTCACTCTGCAGGGCTCTAGCAATGAATGGCCCGACCATTTCCGGGTTTACCTTTTCCGACAAAGTGTTGTTCCGCATCACCCACTCAAGCGCGGCTGGAAATGCCAGCGAAAGGGGGGGCTCCCCTGATGAACTTAATTGG
Source organism: Oleiphilaceae bacterium (assembly GCA_041636295.1). Taxonomy (GTDB): domain Bacteria; phylum Pseudomonadota; class Gammaproteobacteria; order Pseudomonadales; family Oleiphilaceae; genus Alkalimarinus. The sequence continues at coordinate 9,601 of JBFKTM010000008.1, read as the reverse complement.
CAAGGAGATAACAAGTGGTGCCTGCCTGTGCTGGAAAAATGCATGCAGGGTATAGACAACGTTTCTTGACCATCGCTGATATCGAACCAGCCAGAGAGACTCATTGGCCTGGTGTTGGATGCAATAGGCTGACTCACGTTGCCGGGTTCAAGCGCAGGGGCAATAGTGTCTTCTGAATTCACGGCGCGGTAGTGCCATCCGGACCATTCACGGATTAAGGCATTAAAAAAGCAGTTTAACGAAGGGTCAAATACAAACGGCATAGCGATCCTATGGCATAACAGAGTAGTTAACTGAGTAAAGCGATTTGTGTTTTTATGCTAATGCGTGTGATAATCAATTGCAACTAAGAATCATTATCAATTGAGTTTTTATGCATTTAGGTTACTTGACTGTGTTATTGATGGGCATGATGCAGTCGGCTTTGTTTGCCTGCCTGCCCTGGCTGATAGATCACACGCCGTTGGATGTTATGGAGTGGTCCTGGTTAATTGGCGTTAGCCTGTTTGGTTTTGTGCTACTGGCACCGGTATGGGGGAGGGTGACGGACCGCTATGGCGCGCTAATCACCCTCAGGCTGAGTTTTACCGGTTTTACCGTGGCACTGCTGATTCTGTTACTGCCCCTTGTGGATCTGGTGAAACTAAACGGGTCAGCATCTGTCGTGGTGTGTTTGTTGATACTGTCTCGTCTGATTCATGGGCTATTCGCTTCCGGTCTGTTTGGCGCAGCCCAGGCGTTAGTGCTCGCGCGATCGAAACGGGATGCCAAAATTCAGTTGGCAAGACTCAATGCGATTAACCAGCTAGGGCGGATGTTAGGCCCGTTATTAGTCGTGATAGCGGCGCTGCATTATCCACCGCTGGCATTGTATGTACTGGCATTTGTCTGTGTTCTGCTGGTGCTTATGCCGTGGTCGAGGTTCGAAGTGCTGGCGAGGGCTAGTGTGACAAGCGGCGGGGCTCTCCCAGATCAAACAACGGTAGCCCCCGCGTTTCGCTGGCAGGCCGCATGGCCAGAGTTGGCGATGGCGTCGTTATTGACACTGTTTGTCGGAATTTTACAGTTTGTGCTGGGGCCCTACCTGCAATGGTTGTGGTCACTAAGCTCAGTTGAAGCCACAGCTGAATTGAGCAAGTTACTGTTTTTAAGTGCACTGGTTATTACGTTGGCGGCGTTGGTGATCGTGCCAAAACTGGCCCATGCTCCCCGATGTTATATTGCTGTCATGGTGACCTGCCTACTGTTGGGGGCGGTCTTTATGGGAGGGGCGGAATCGCGTATCCAATGGGCGGTTGCGGTGGCGCTGGTCTCTATCGGTGTGGCGCTCTGCTCACCTTATTATGGTGTGAAAATCCGGGAGCGCTGGCCTGAATGTCAGGGGGCAATAGGTGGTTATCTTACCAGTGCTCATACGGTGGGTTATGGTCTGGGTACTTTAGCGGGAGGTTGGCTCTTTGACGCATTTCCTGAGCGGGTGATGTGGTCACTGAGTTTTATCGCACCATTTATTGTGCTTTGTATGGCCTTTCAACGGCGGGCTACTGAACGTCTTTCTGGTAAATGATAACTATTTGCACTTGTTACTTGTGTCGATTTAATGCAGAATTCGCGAAAAATAATGATTCCTATTCGCACCTGGTGTGATGGTTAAGGATAAACGTTGAGGATTAAGGAATTATGCAGAATCCCCAGGTTACGGGCTGGCCGATAGTCATGGTTGAATTCAGTAAGCTGCCGAGTGACGAAGACGTCCGTTGTTGGCTCTCCTCCATGAGTGCCATGTTGGACAAACAGCAACCTTTTGCGGTCATTCTTCTTACCCAAAACAAGGGGATGTCGAGGGAGGCCAGAAGGGAGCAGGGAATCTGGTTCAAACAAAATAAGCAGCGACTGGCCGATTTCTGTGTTGGTGTTGCCCGTGTCGTTCAGCCTGATCAAGATCCAGAGCAATTGGCTGGTATTGCCATGCAGCGAGCGATGCCGTTCCCGTTGACGGCTTGCTACACCGTTGCTGAGGCCGATACGCTAGCCAAATGCTGGTTGTCCAGCACACCGTAACGGCCTGGTCACTCTAAGTGCGCTCACTCGTTCAATCCGGGATATACCCTAAGATGCCGTATCGTTTAAAAGCCCATCAGTTAAACTTCAAGGTGGGGAAAAAAAATATTTTGTCTGATATTAATTTGGAATTGGAGCCTGGACAGGTTCATGCTTTTGTTGGTCCGAATGGCTCAGGTAAGAGTACGCTGTTGCAATTGCTGGCTGGAATCTATAAACCGAGTAGCGGTCAGATATTGTTAGGGGAGCGCGGGGTCACGCAATGGCCGCGTAAAACGTTCGCTAGAGAGCTGACTTTTTTACCTCAGAACGCCGCGCGACCGATGGGGTTGACCGTGAAAGACCTGGTCGCTTGTGGCCGTTTTCCGCATCGCAGCCTTTTGGGTTCAATGAATGCTGAAGATGTAATAGCCATTCAGGAGGCGATGGCACGTACTCAGGTTGATGCCCTGGCTGACACCGTAGTGGATCATCTCTCCGGAGGTGAAATGCAGCGTGTCTGGTTGGCAATGGTTTTGGCGCAACAGACCCCGATCCTGTTGTTGGATGAACCCACCTCTTATCTTGATGTATCACAACAGCTGCGATTATTAAAGATTGTGCGACAGTTGAATCTGGAGCAGCAGCTTACGGTAATTTGGGTGCTGCATGACCTGAATCAGGCCATTCAATACAGTGATCATCTCTGGGTCATTCATCAGGGGAAACTGGTCGCTAACAGTCAGAGCAAAGCAGGCCTCAGTGCCAGCCTGCTACGTCAGGTATTTGGTGTTGAGTCGGTTATGGTTAATGATGAGCGATTGGCCCGACCGGTAATGGTTCCTGTTGCCGAGGCGGTAAGCTGATGCGTGTTGTGGGGGGTGTTTGTTGCCTGCTCGTTTTACTTTCTGTGCGCTGTGCTGTGGCAGAGGTACGCGAGATCTATCAGCACGACTTGGGGCAGGTTTCACTAGTGACAACGCCGGTCCGGGTTGCGGCGTTAAACTGGAGTCATGCAGAGATGTTGCTGACGTTGGGTATCGAACCGATTGGTGTCACCAACAAAAGTGGTTATCGTCAGTGGCAGTCGAATGACCCCGTGTTGCCCGATGCAGTTGAAGGGTTGGGCTTTCGAGGTAATCCTGACTTACGCAAACTACGTGACCTTAAACCTGACTTAATATTCGGTTACCGCTTTCGTCATCAGCGTATATACCGTCAACTGTCTGCAATTGCTCCAACGATGATCTTTAACCAGTATCCCCATGAAACTGATCAGGCTGACTATTCCCAACGCATGCGTCGGGTATTCCTGCAGATTGCGAATGTAATGGGAAAAACGGAGATGGCCCAACAGATATTAATGGAAATGGATCTCAAAATTGCCGCTGCAAAAATACAGGTTGAGCAGGCAGGCCTGGTGGGCCAGCCGGTAGTCTTTGGTAAGTTCGTGGGTATGGGGCTGGGGTTACGGGTCTATAGCGATTACTCTCTGGCGGGGTCGACGATTAATCAGCTGGGATTGCGGAACCGCTGGCAAGAGGCTATTGAAGGGCGAGATTTTAGCCACCTACCGCTGTCTCAACTCTATCGGTTACAGGACGCATCACTGGTTTACGTGGGTGATTTGCATAAGGAGGGGCGTCGCATGATTGAGTCGCCCGTCTGGCCAAAGCTGTCATTTGTCGCGGAAGGCCGAATCTATCAATCGCCAGCATTGTGGAGTTTTGGTGGGCCGCGTAGCGCCGAGCGAATGGCGGAAAATATAACGCAGTTACTGCTGGCACCCTAACCCAGGCTGCTTGCTCACGGCACACCGTTTACCTGCTATTTCATCTTGATAGTTGATCAGACCATAAATTATGACTACACCTACTGTTATACCCGGCTCTGTTGACCCGTCTCTTATGAGCGCGCCTGCGGGGTCGCAACTCATTTGGGCGACGCTGGCTTTATGCTTATTGCTGGCTGTTTTAGCCCTGTTTTCTCTCACATTAGGGGCACCGGAAGGGACGACGATACAGGATGCCATCGCTGCTTTGAAGATGGCCATAACCGCACAAGAGCCTGCAACGTTGCATCAGGCCATATTCTACTACTTAATGCTTCCCCGTACTGGTATGGCCTTGCTCGCCGGTGCGATGATGGCAATGTCGGGCGTGTTGATTCAGCAAAGCTTACAGAATCCTTATACCAGTCCAACGACGTTAGGGATTAATGCCGGTGGTATGGTCACGACGTTATTGTGTGGCCTGTTGTTTCCGACTTTTTTACATGACTGGCCGGTGTTGGTGGCCTTTATTGGTGCCCTGTTAACCGCCATGTTGGTATGGCGGCTCTCTAAATGGGTATCAGATTCACCGCTTAACTTGATACTGGTCGGCATGGCAATGGGGTTGGCGCTGGGATCACTCTCTGCCGGATTAATGATGGTAGGGGAGAATCGATTGGATGGTTTCTTTATCTGGGGGGCAGGAAATCTAGCTCAAAATGATGGCCAGTTATTGGCAAGATTACTGCCGATCGGGGTTGGGCTGACCATTATCAGCCTGCTGTTGTCACGTCAGCTAGACGGATTTGATCTAGGTGACACGCAGGCCCAGGCTACTGGACTGGCAGTAGGAAAAGTGCGATTGCTCTCGTTGTTAGTCGCCATTATGTTATCAGCCTCAGTCGTGAGTATGGCGGGTATGATAGGTTTTATTGGCCTGGTAGCGCCCCATTTGGCGGTCTATTTGGGTGCTCGACGAACCTTTATGCGTAGCCTGTTGTCGTTACCGATTGGTGCCATTATGTTATTACTGGCCGATATGGTCTCGCGGGCATTCGAGAGTCAGCTGTTAATGCTGCCGGCGGGGGCCTTTACGGCATTAATAGGTGCACCTTTTTTAATGATGATGTTGCGTCGGCCGCAACATCAATATGGTCAGTTATATGAGAAAACCGAGGTCGGTATTCGGGCAGTTATACGCCTGAATCCTCGCAGGGTGTTTAGCTTCATTGTTATTCTTTCGGTGCTGCTATTAGGGCAGCGCGCGTTACAGGGCAATTGGGAGCTGACGCGAGCACTGATTGCCTTCGGTGCCGGTGCGGCCCTGGCGATATCAGGGCTGATACTGCAAACACTGCTAAGAAATCCACTGGCAAGCCCAGACGTATCGGGTATTTCCAGTGCCGGGGTGTTGGCGGTGGTGATCACCACCGCATTTATCCCTATGAGTCGAGAGATGATGGCGCTGGTATCGTTAATGGGCTCGACCGGTTTGCTGGTGGTTGCCTGGCTATGGTCAAAAGGCGGTAAAGTGACCCCGCAAAATTTTGCTTTGGCAGGAATCTGCCTGGCGGCATTAGGAAGTACCAGCGTCAACCTGATTCTGACACTCAGTCCGTCACAATCAAGTGAGGCGCTACTTTGGCTAAGCGGCACATTGTACGGGGTTGATGAGCGATATATTAGCTGGATCTGGGGGCCGTTATTACTCGGTGTGCCCTTGTTGTGGTTGGCCTGTCGCTGGCTCAACCTACTCTACCTTGGTGCAAACCGGGCGTCGACCCTGGGCTTATCGGTACGTCCGGTGATTTATAGTTTAGTTGCGATAACGGCCATGCTAACGTCGATGTCTATCGCCACTGTGGGCGGTATTGCGTTTGTCGGTCTGGTCGCGCCCCATGTCATGCGAGCGATTGGTATCGCTAATTATCAGTGGTTACTACCTTGTTCAGCGCTGTTTGGCGGGTTGTTGTTACTGCTGTCTGATTGGTTGTGCATGTCTCTCTATCCACCTTTTGAGCTTCCCGCAGGAATCGTGGTCTCTATTTTGGGTGGAATCTACTTTGTTGTGCTGCTACTGACCGGGCGCTATTTACGGTGATGTGTTGCTTCTAGTTTTTAATAGCTCGTTTTAGCGTCTGCTGGAGTCATTTATTTACAGTGGATTGATTTCAGTGCTGTTGTCTTTTAACAATCCTCCCGGTCAACGGGACTCATGCTTACTTCTGATGGTGTGGATGCAGTGACAATACTGTGCGGTTTTCTGGTATGGCCTATCTCATGAGGAGTGAAAGAGGTGTACCTGATAGCAGATGAAAACAGACATCCGGTTTAAGGCGCATCCATGAATATTATTATCAGTCTCGACCTCATTATGGCCAAAAGACCAACGCGGCTGTAAGTGTTGGCGCAACAGGTCGGCATTACAGCGTAAAATCGGTCTATTCTAAAAAAAACGGCACAGCCAAAGTCGTTCGTTTTTCGACCTTGGAAGAATGGAGTGGGGTACTGGAGTGTCAACCTGATGATATGGGGAGTTATGACGAAGAGGATCAGTAAGCAGGATGGTTTGGAACAAGGGCTAAGTACTGGACAGCGCTAAGCCCTTGCTCATCATGTGTCGCTTTTTATCAATAGACCATATGATAGCTGAGCGCCAGTGAACGTCCTGCGGCGTTAATGCCAGAGGCCGAGCCATAAGTCGCTTCGGCCCATTGGCCATAAACGGTTTTATAGTCTTCGTTTAGCAAGTTCCCGATATTAACCTGCAAGTTGCCTGGCCCTACCTCCACTTGAGTGAGTAGATCAAGCGTGGTGTAACCCTCTATATCGGCTGCAGATGCGTCATCCTGATGGGCATCGTCATAATCAAAAATGGTTAAACTCTGTAGGCGTGCGCTATAGCTGGGTTGGTTGTATTGCACATAGGTGGTCAGTTTCGATGGTGCTACTTCGTTGGCTCCTAAAGCAATATCTTTACCGTTGGCTATTTTGGTCTCCCCTTGCGTGTAGGCATAGGTGCCGCCGACCTGAATCGAGTTGGTAACGTAAATGTCGATCAGCGATTCGATACCATAAATCGTTTTATCCTGATCCAGTAGGTCAACGGTATAGTCTGGATTGAATACAGGGGTTTTATCGGACTGGTTATAAAACGCAGTGACCGCCGCGTTGACTCTCTGCCAGTTACCACGCCAGCCAAGCTCGTAGTTTTGAACTTCAACGGCATCAAGCTTTACATCGGTAGATACATTCATGCCCGACGGCACTCCAAAGATGGCTAACAGTGCACTGTTTTCGGCAATGGCGTTACGCAGGAGCCTTGAGGTGTCTGGCAATTCAAAGCCTTCCGAGTAATTGGCAAAGAGTTCATGGTTATTGTTGATGCGGTAGATTGCGCCGGCATTGAACAGCCAGGTATCGTAATCCAGTTCGGCACCTTGCATGGCTACCGGGCCACCAGTGGGTGCCAATAGTGCTAATATGTCGCCATAGTTGCTCCAGTAAAGGTTTTCGAACGTAGGCAGGGTATCTTTCACATCAACATTAACATCCTCAAATCGAATACCACTGCGGATGGTGAGATCATCGGTTGCATCCCATTGCACTTGAGTAAACACTGCTTTGGTTTCTGTTTCAACTTCAGGGCCGTAATCATAACTATTGCCGACAGGCGTAAAGGTTAGGCCGGCACTATTGTAAAAGACTTCGCTATCGTAGCTCTGTGCAGTCTGTGTGCCTTTGTCCATGCTGTAGTCGGCCCCCCAAATAAGACTGGCGGATTCAGCAATAGGGGTTTCGAAGGTCAGTTTGGTGCCATAAACCGTCGCTTCTGATTTAGACTGGAATACCGCTAAATCTCGGTGCTGAGGGTAAGCGGCATTAAATAGCGCATCGGGCAATGTTCCTGGGGCGAATCCATTCATGGCTTCGATAATGGGCCGAACCGTGCGGCTAACACCGGTGTTGAGGGCAAAACCATAGTTACTGAATTCTCGTTCACGATAGAATGCCTGGCCGCGGAAAACTGAGCCAAACAGATCTTGATCGGAGAAATCCAGTGTGACGGCGAGACGTTCTTTCTTTGGCTGGTTACTTGCGGAGTATCCGCCAACCGCGTTTCCACTGGACTTTTCGCCTGCGAGGATGACCGGTACGCCTGCACCACCATAATCAGGGCCGTAATCGGTATCTTGCTCTTCTTGTGCCCATTCTGCGGTCATCAGGAGTGCTCTATCCGTATCAATCTGATAACCCAGTTTGACCATGCTGTTGAATGAATCACTGTCGCCGCGAGAGCTTTGGGCTGGCTCTGGGGCTATACGATTGCCGTCGGCATCGTAGAGGTTATTGCGAATTTCACCGCCGAGTGAGACCAGGTAAGAGAACTCATTTTGGGTACCGGAAACAATTTGATTGAAATTGTAGGTGGTACTGTCGGAGCTCAGCTCTTCTGTTGAGATAGCGGCTCCAAGACGAGTCTCAAAAGCAAGGGCTTCATCGGATGGCTGTTTGGTAATTACGTTGATAACGCCTCCCGCGCCACCCGCACCATAGATGGCCGTCGCCCCGGAAACCACTTCAATGCGTTCAATCATATCAACAGGAATCGTGCTTAAAGTACGGGATACCTGGCGGTTATCGTATTGCGATACGCCATCGATCAGAATCAGTACCGAGCGACCTCGTAAGGTTTGGGTGGCGTTGGTGCTGGTCTCTGAGCCTGCCCCCAGTCCAGGGATCAGTTTCGGCAGAATATCGTTCAGCGACTGACCACTTTGTGACTGTTGAACAATCTGTGCCTGGTCAATAACCTGAACCGTTTGTGGCAGGGATGAGACGGTTTCCGCAGTACGACTGGCGGTAATGACGGTGGTTTCTTCTTTCAATCCAGCGGATTCAGCTAATGCGATAGCCGAGTGGGAGGCAGTCAGCAGACTACCGATAAATCCTACTGCTAGTTGCTTGTTATTCATAACACTTCCTGAGAATAATAATGATTCGCATTAATATTTAATCTTTTTTATTGCGGTAAGTAAACGCTTGTTTGAAAATAAATATTAATTATAATGAGAATCATTAATGATTAGATGAGGCGTTGATGTGATCAAATTGCGAACCTTGAGTGGCGTGTTGAGTCTGTTATTGACAGCCAGTAGCCTGGCATCGGTAGATGAAATACAGCAGCAACTCACGGGGGCATACGCTTCATCTGCTGCGGTGCAGCAGCACATTGAACAGCTTGACGACCAAGCCAGGGCAGATTACTACGACTATCTACATGCGCTGCAACGTGCTGAGCAGCTAGAAGCCTATAACGACCAACTGAAATCGCTTATTCAGGCTCAGAGGGGAGAGTTGTCGAGTCTTCAGCAACAATTGTGGTCGTTGCAAGAGACTGAGCAATCCGCGTTGCCACTACTAAATAATATGCGGCTCACCCTGGGACAGTTTGTAGAAAAAGATCTGCCCTTTCTTCCACAGGAACGAGCAGAGCGCCTGGAGCGTCTGGGGGGATTGCTCACGCGTGCGGATGTGGCTATTGCTGAAAAGTACCGACAAGTATTGGAGGCGTATCAGATTGAGGTGGACTATGGCCGAACCCTGGAAGCCTATCGCGGTACATTGGTCAGTGAGCAACAGCCACCGCGGGAAGTAACGTTTCTGCGGTTAGGTCGTGTTGCGCTCTATTATCAGACGCCGGATGGACAAGAGAGCGGACAGTGGCACGCGGATAGTCAGTCTTGGAAGGTATTGGATGGGGCCATGAACTGGTCTATTCAGAAAGGC
>JBFKTM010000007.1:0-17320 GCA_041636295.1 Oleiphilaceae bacterium | reverse complement strand
CTGCCCCGGTATCAATTTTCGCCGTTTGGCCGCCCATGGTTCTGAACCATAAGCCGGCTGGGCCTTCACTAAATCCTTTCCAGACCAGCGCCTGCAGGTCTGATTGCGGGTAGTGACTCAAGACTCGACTACCCAACATGTAACACTCAAGGGCAAAGAATGCTGTGTGGTTCATGACCAGTAATGCATTTTGCTCTTTCAGCAACGCCAGGTGTTGCTCCCCTACAAACTCCGTCTGAAAGTAGTGGCGGTAAAAGCGATCCAACACCTGTGGCACTTTTAGTGAAATAAGTTTATCCCTTATCATGCAACAACTCCCTGGTTTAATATTCTTCAACTTTCAACTTTCAACTTTCAACTTTCGACTTTCAACTTTCAACCCTGTCATTCTGCGACTTGATCGCAGAATCCATGTATCCGAAAGGTGGATCCTACGGTCAAGCCGTAGGATGACGCAGATGGGGCATCTTTAACCTTTAGCTTTCAGTGTCTTAACACCCTCGCTGGTTCCCATTAGCAGAACATTGGCGGGCCTGCAGGCAAACAGGCCGTTAGTAACCACTCCGGTAATCTGATTGATACGCTCTTCTATGGAGATCGGGGCTGAGATATCCATATTGTGAACATCCAGAATGATATTACCGTTATCGGTTACAAAGCCTTCACGATAGACCGGGTCACCGCCCAACTTAACCAGTTCGCGGGCGACATAACTCCTTGCCATCGGGATAACTTCAACGGGGAGGGGGAACTCACCTAATATGTCGACCTTTTTGCTATCGTCAACAATACAGATAAACTCTTTGGCCACTGCTGCCACTATTTTTTCTCGCGTTAGTGCGCCACCACCGCCTTTGATTAGTTCCAGCTGTTCGTTGGTTTCATCGGCACCATCGATGTAGAACTCCAAATCCGCAACGGTATTGAGTTCATAGACTGGAATACCGTGAGCACGAAGCCGCTCGGCGGTGGCCTCTGAGCTGGCGACAGCACCATCAAACGACGTTTTAACTGTCGCTAGGGCATCGATAAAATAGTTCGCCGTGGAGCCCGTGCCAACACCAATAATGCTGTCATCTGATAGTTTTGGGCGAATGTAATCGAGCGCGGCTTGAGCGACGGCCGCTTTAAGCTGATCCTGGTTCATGATGTCTCCGGGCAGGTGAAATTTTTCGGCTATTATACCGTTGATATGCTTTTTACACTAACATCTGTTGACGCCTGGGGAAGATTCAAAGACACTCGTCACAACCCCTGTTCATTTGCTGGCGAACCTGTCCTGCCTTTTTCGGTTATTTCGTTTCATGATTCAAAATATAAACTGGCGTCGAGAGTTAGACCTGTTTTTTACTGCACTAACATTTTTAACGCGATTACCTGCCCCTAAATGGGTGGCCTTTGAAGCGGTCTATCTCAATGAGTCATCACGTTATTTTCCGCTTGTAGGGTTACTGGTAGGGGGCGTGGCAGCAGTCACTTATATTATGCTATCTCTACAATTGGGTGCTCTGTTGGCGATCCTCCTTTCAGTCGCAATGACTGTTTTTATTACGGGGGCATTTCATGAGGATGGCTTTGCGGACATGTGTGATGGTTTTGGCGGTGGCTGGGATAAAACGCAGATATTGACCATCATGAAAGATTCCCGTCTGGGTACCTATGGGGCGCTTGGTTTATTACTGATGATCATGACCAAGTGTGCAGCACTGATTTCATTGACCTTAACTGAGCCCTTGAACATAGCGTTTGCGAGCGGACACTTCTCTTGGTCGGTGGTGGTCGCGCTTTTGCTGGCACACCCCTTGAGTCGGCTTTTTGCCGTTGCGTATATCTACCGACTGGATTACGTACAAGAGAGTGATCAGAGCAAGGTAAAGCCACTCGCGACCAAGATGACAGATCGTGCATTACTGTTTGCCGGCGCAAGTGTGATCTGGTTGATGTTGATGCTGGAAAGTGCCACGATTCTGGTGTTGTCTGTCGTGTTATTTGTGGCGTTCGCTGGCTTTGGGCGTTATCTGGTCTCCAGAATTGGAGGCTATACCGGTGACTGTTTAGGCGCTGCGCAACAACTGTCAGAAGCTATTATTTACCTTGTATTATGCGCAATGCTTTCATTTTGAACCTAGAACCTAGAACCTAGAACCTAGAACCTAGAACCTAGAACCTAGAACCTAGGCCTTTGCACAGGAGTGCTGTTTGAAAACACTACCGTTTAACGTATGGCTGTTAATGGCGGCGGGTGCTATCGCTATGTCCGCAGCCCCCATGGTGGTTTTTACTGGAGGGCTGATAGGCACAACATTGGCGCCGACCTCTTCGATGGCAACTCTGCCGGTCGCGTTAATGGTGGTGGGTACTGCGGTAGCGGTGATGCCGGTGGCATTTTTAATGCAGCGACTAGGCCGAAAATATGGCTTTGTATTGGGGAGTCTGGTTGGAGTAGTTGGGGCGCTATCGTCAGCATATGCTATTAAACAGCAACATTTTTGGTTTTTCTGTGGCGGCGTATTTTTACTGGGCGTCGGGCTGGCATTTGTACAACAATATCGTTTTGCTGCGATGGAAAGTGTCGACCCGGATAAAATGGCCAGTGCTGCGGCAAGAGTTTTGCTGGGTGGTCTAATTGCCGCTTATGTTGGGCCCGAAGTAGCGCTCAGAAGTAAGGACCTGTTTGTAACTCCCTATGTTGGTGGTTTTGTTATTCTGGCAGGATTCTATGTATGCAGCAGTTTGATGTTGCTGTTATACAAACCTTCTGTCGCGGTGGAATTTGAGCATCGTGATGATGGTCGCCCTTTGGTTCAAATCATAGCGCAGCCGCTGTTTTGGGTTGCGGTGTTTGCTGCAGCGATTGGTTACGCGATGATGAGTTTTGTGATGACCGCCACCCCAATCAGTATGCATATGGAGGTGGGTCATTCGCTGGCGGACACCAAGTGGGTTATTCAAAGTCACATAATGGCGATGTTTATTCCTTCATTTTTTAGCGGTTGGCTGATTAGCCGTTTCGGTGCGGACAAAGTTATTTTGGTCGGCGTGTTTGCGTTCGCCTTGTGTGTTGTCATTGCATTTCTCGACCAGGCCATCATGAACTATTGGTTTGCGCTGGTTTTGTTAGGTGTCGGTTGGAATTTTCTATTTGTGGGCGGAACCTCCATATTGCCTCAATGTTATCGTCAGGGTGAGCAGTATAAGGTGCAGGCGTTGAACGAATTTGTAGTTTTTGGCTCCCAAGCCGTCGCCTCATTGTCTTCCGGTTGGGTGCTGCATAGCTATGGCTGGAACGCAATGCTGATAATCTGTGTACCTTCGTTGTTGGTCGTATTGTTGGCTGTGGCCCGCTGGAAACGATCTACCGTTGGGTAGGTGGTGTGAAGCGATTATCTGTTAAGCTAACAGCGCGACACTCTTCACTTGGGCATAGACCGATTTGCCTGATTGTAACTCCAGCAGTGCGGCCGACTTGCGGGTAACACGAGATAAAATAGGCGTATCTCCGGCCAATAGGCGCACCATAACCTGTGAATCTCCCTCCGGGATTATCTGCTCAATAGTCGCGGGAAACACATTGAGAATACTGGTGCCTGATTGCTGCTGCAATGTGAGGCTAATATCACGGGCGGCGACCCGTAATCGGACGGTCTGGCCAATCTGCAACGGTTTTCGCGGTATGGTAAAGCGACCCCCAGTAAAGTCGAGGTAGGTCAGCTGGTAGTGGTCGTCGTGGGCGGTAACCTGTGCCGTTATGAGCGCGCCAGCCTCATCGTCATGGGCAAGGGGCAGGTCAAGCCGGGTTAGTATTTCTGTGGTGTCCCCTGTCGCGGTCACCCGACCGGCGTCAAGTAAAACCATTTGGTCGGCCAGCCGTGCAACTTCATCGGGTGAGTGCGTCACATAGAGAACCGGAATATCAAGCTCATCATGCAGTGATTCCAGATAGGGCATGATCTCTTGCTTGCGTGATAAATCCAGTGCTGACAGGGGTTCATCCATAAGCAATACCCGGGGGCTTACAGCGAGAGCCCTGGCAATTGCTACCCGCTGCCGTTCGCCGCCAGAAAGTTGATCGGCTCGGCGCTGCAGTAGTGGGCCAATCCCCAATAGTTCAACCGCCTGGTTCAGTGCGATTTTACGTTCCTGCGAGGGAACCCGCTTCAAGCCATATTCGAGATTGCCCTGCACTGACAGGTGAGCAAATAGACTGGCTTCTTGAAAGACATAACCTAGCGGGCGCTGATGTGTCGGTACGCTGCGCCGACCCTGCTGCCATACGCTATCGCCTACGGTTAGAAAGCCCTCTTTACATGGCTCCAGTCCGGCAATCGCACGCAGCAGTGTGGTTTTTCCACAACCGGATGGACCAAAAATAGCCGTGATGCCCTTGCCTGGAAGATGTAAGTTGACATTAAGGACAAAGTCCCCTTTTTCAATATGGAATCTGGCTACCAGAGTCATGGTTGGCTCCCGGTGAAGCGGCGGTTAAGCCCATAGACCGTGACCAGCATCAGGAAGGACAGCAGGAGCAGTCCACCGGACAACCAATGGGCGTGTCCGTACTCAAGCGCTTCAACATGGTCGTAGATAGCAATGGAAAGTACCTGGGTTTCGCCAGGAATATTACCGCCAATCATCAGAACCACGCCAAACTCGCCAACCGTATGGGCAAAGCCGAGCACGGCCGCTGTTAAAAAGCCGGATCGCGCTAGAGGAACCGCGACCGTAAAAAAGCGGTCCAGTGGCGAGGCCCTCAACGTAGCAGCAACTTCCAGTGGACGAGGGCCAATGGCGGTAAAGGCATGTTGCAGCGGTTGCACAACAAAAGGCATGGAGTAGAACACCGAGCCGATGACCAACCCTGAAAACGTAAATGCCAGTGGTTGCCCACCCAACCAGCTCATTAACCCTCCTAAAGGACCATTGGCGCCCAGTGCGACTAACAGGTAAAAGCCCAAGACCGTTGGGGGTAAAACCAGTGGAAGGGCGATAATGCTCTCCAGCATAAATTTGAATTTCCAGCGTGTTCGCGCGAGCCACCAGGCTAAGGGGGTGCCGATTAACAACAGAATGAGGGTCGACAGGCCAGCCAGTTTAAGCGTGATCGTCAGGGCGTTGAGATCTGACTCGCTCAGTATCATGGTGTGTCATATCCATAGTGTTGAATTGTTTTACGTGATGGGGCACTTTTAACAAATGCCATAAATGCCGAGGCGGCTTCACGGTGAGTTAACAGTACGGCTTGCTGCTCGATAGGGTCATAAAGAGACGAGGGCACGATCCAGGTACTTCCTTTATTGGGATGATCGGGCCGCATCACCTGTGAGTAAGCGACGAAGCCCCATTCCGCATTGCCACTTTTGACGAACTGAAAGGTTTGCCCGATATTCTCGCCCCGTACCATCCGTCTTTTTAACGAGTCCCACAGCCCATGGGCTCTTAGTACTTGTTCAGCGGCCCTACCGTAAGGCGCAAGCTTCGGATTGGCAATAGCCAGGTGACGAAATGGCTGCTCTATAAGCAAGCTGATACCGGGGGAGGTATGACCACTCTGAGGGCTCCACAACACCACTTTACCAATTGCATAGGTAAAGCGACTGCCCGGTAACGCTACGCCTTCCTCTTCCAGTCGTTGAGGGCGGCTAACATCGGCGGCAAAGAAGGCATCAAAGGGGGCGCCATTTTTGATCTGCGCGTAGTGTTTACCGGTTGACCCGAAAATCAGAATGACGCGGTGACCGGTAGCTGCTTCAAAGTCGTTGGTGATATGTTGCATGGCACCGATAAAATTACTAGCGACCGCCACGCGAATTTCATCAGCCGTGGTCTGGCCGGCAATGATGGCCAAAATAGACAGGGTGGCGAGTATCAGGAATCGTTTGGGTGGCTGCATGGGAGACCTTTATTGCCAAGCATTGGGGGTGTCGGGGTTACGAACACCACCGTTTCTAAAAGCATCGTTCACGTTGGGGAGCCTAATGGGTTATAGAATATAACGCAAGCAGACGCTACTGACTGATAACCATCAAAAAAACCGAAAAGATACGGCGTTCAGGGGGGGAACGCCTAAAGTGCTGCTGTTGATTATATAACACAACCTATGACTGCAAATAAATATGGCAATTCATGTTGTAACTTACTGATTTTTTTCTACTCTTAATGTGCACGTTATATAAATAAACAGAATATGGAAAGAGTGGAAAAATTGCTGTTAAAAAGTCCTGGGCAGGCAACGTGGTGGTCAACGGTTGGTGTAGCGTGGTGGATACCTCTATCGATTGTCATTGGGCTGATACCTGTCAACATCTATAGCCCGCTGTTATTTCATACGCTGGCAGAACTGTTTGCCGTAACAATTGCTGTGATCAGTTTTGTGGTGGCCTGGAATACCTACCCGTTTTCCCGCAACAATTTTCTAATGTTCCTTGGCATCGGTTATTTCTGGGTCGGGGTGCTCGACCTTTTCCATACATTAACCTTCAAGGGGCTGCCACTTTTTCCTGTGGTTGATGCCAATCCAACCGTGCAGTTGTGGATAGTTGCCCGTTATTTCGAAGCGATGACGCTGCTTATTGCGCCGCTTTTTATTACGAGAAAACTGCGCCCTGGGCGTGCATTTTTATTTTATATGTTAGTTGCTTTGTTGGCTCTGGTTGTCGTGGCGTTAGGTGGGATGCCGGCAATGTTTGTGGAAGGGCAGGGGTTGGAGCCCGTCAAAGTATTCAATGAGTATCTCATTATTGTGATACTCGGCGCGGCGATTGTAGCGATCTGGTACGAGCGAAAGCGTATGGATATTCATACGCGCCGACTCATCGTTGTGTCTATCTTATTGACTATTTCTGCAGAGCTCTTCTTTACATTGTATTTGGGCTTGCAGGATCTTATGTTGACCATGGGCCACCTATTCAAGCTGCTCTCATTTTGGGCGATCTATGTAGCGCTTATTGAGTCATCGCTCAAAGAACCTTTTAAAAACCTCTCTCGTGAGGCGAATACCTATGATGCCGTACCGGATGCTACGGTGGTGGTTGATGCGCAAGGTATAGTCAGGCAGGTTAATGAGGCGGTAAGAGAAGCGACAGAACTATCAACGGCGGAATGTCTTGGCCGACACTGTCATGAGCTGCTTCACCCTGTTGAAATAGACTCGCAGGACTGCGTCGTGTGCCAGGCGATATCTCGCCAACAGGCGTTACGCAGTATCGAATACTTTGATACCACATCAGAGCAGTGGTACGAAGCGACCCTGACAAATATTCACTACAGTGGTGAATTGGCCGGAATGGTTCATGTACGCCGTAATATTACGGAACGAAAACAGGCACAGCTAAAATTTACCAGCCTCAACCGTTTATATACGGTGTTGAGCCATACTAATAGAGCCATATTCCTGGCAAAAAATCGTGAAGAGATGTTTCAGAGTGTCTGTGATATTGCGATTCAGCAGGGCGGGTTCAAAATGGCCTGGATTGGCCTTATCAATGGCGCAGTGGTTAGACCTGAGAGTTATGCCGGTGATGAAAGCGGTTATCTCAAAGCGATTCAAATGCGAGTCGATGACTCAGATTTGGCGAGAGGGCCAGTAGGGCGAGCAGCCAAAAGCGCCCAAGTAAGCTGTGTTAATGACACCGCAAATGATATGGATTTTGGCCCATGGCGAGCGGCTGCATCGGAGCGGGGCTATAAGGCATTGGCAGCAGTACCGCTTAGGTTTGGAGTCGAGGTGATCGGTATTTTTACCATCTACTCGGCCCAACCGAATGTCTTTGATAATGAAATGATCGCGCTGCTATCCAGTCTGAGTGATGATATCAGTGCCGCGATATTTCATCTTGATCAAGAGCAGCGGCGTCTGGCGGTGGAGAATAAACTACAGCAGCTCTCTCAGGCGGTTGAACAAAGCGCTAACGCGATTATCATCACCAATACCAAAGCGGAGATAGAGTATGTCAACCGGTCTTTTAGCCAGCTGACAGGTTACTCTCCCGGTGAAGTCATTGGAAAAACACCCAAGCTGCTACGGGGAGGGAAGACACCGGCTCGTATTGATGACCAGATACAGGCAACGTTGCGGGCCGGTAAGGAGTGGACTGGCGAGTTACAGAATCGGAAAAAAGACGGCAGTTTGTACTGGTCTTTGCAGTCTATTTCTCCGCTCAAAGATGAACAGGGTAATATTACTCACTACCTGTCTTCATCGGAAGATAATACTGAGTTGCATGAAGCTCAGGAGACGATTAAGCGCCTTGCCTTCTATGATCCGCTCACCAATTTGCCCAATCGCCGGTTATTGGCAGATCGCCTTGATCAGGCTATTTCCAGTGTGAGGCGTTATCCTAACCAGATGGTCGCGGTAATGGTCTTTGATCTGGATAATTTTAAGACCGTTAACGACTCGTTGGGGCATAAATATGGCGATATGTTATTGCAGCATGTAGCCGGCGTATTTCTTGGCTCTGTCAGAAAAGAGGATACTGTCTCCAGACTGGGGGGGGATGAATTTACGATTGTGCTTAGAGGCTTGCTCGGTGCTGAGCGTGTAGCAGACATAGCAACCATGATCATCAACAAACTGGCAGAGCCAATAGAGTTAATGGGGAGTCAGGTCGTGATCGGAGCCAGTATTGGGGTGGCAGTCTATCCGCAGGATGCTGATAGTGGCGACATGTTGCTTAGAAATGCTGATATGGCAATGTACCACGCCAAAGCGCAGGGTAAGAATAACTTCCAGTTTTATCGTGAAGAGATGAACACCAAAGCTCAAGAGCGACTATTACTGGAAAATAAACTGCGTCATGCGATCGAAAGTAATCACTTCGAACTTTATTACCAGCCGTTGGTTGATCTAAAAACCAAGTCGCTGATTGGTTTGGAGGCTCTTATTCGATGGATAGATCCCATTCAGGGAGTTATCTCCCCATTAACCTTTATTCCTTTGGCTGAAGAGACGGGAATGATTGGCAAAATTGGCGACTGGGTTATTCGCAAGGCCTGTGAAGAGAACCAGTGGTTGCAACAGTCGGGTTTTCCTCCCGTCAAGGTGGCTATTAACGTATCGGCTTATCAATTCCGTCATGGTAATCACCTCTGTGAGGTAATTCAGGAGGCGCTTGGATCAGCTGAGCTGTGTCCCGAACATCTTTCATTAGAGCTTACGGAAAGCATACTGATAGAAAATGTGGATGATACCATTGCGGTACTTAATCAGCTGAAGGCGCTTGGTATTACGCTGGCTGTTGATGATTTCGGTACCGGGTACTCTTCACTCAGTTACCTAAAACGGTTCCCTATTGATGTATTGAAAATAGATAAGTCATTTATACGGGATATACTAGACGACGCCAATGATGAGGCCATCGTTAACGCCATCATTGCGATGGCCCATAAGCTGGGATTGAAAGTGTTGGCAGAAGGGGTGGAAACAACGGAGCATCGCGATTTCTTAGTGCAACAGCAGTGTGACTTTGCGCAGGGCTATCTCTACTGTGCCCCCAAGCCTGCTAAAGAGTTATTGGCGCTCTGGCGTACCGATAGCCTGCTATTTTAAGTTATCGGTTAATGTTAGTGCAGTGTATTTGTCGCTACAGGGGCGCTCATTCATCATTCGGTGAATAGCCATATTTCTGGAATATGGACTGATAGCTACCGGTCTTTTTCATCTCCTCCAAGGCCTGATTGACTTCATCAACATAAAGCTTATCGACTGATTTTTTTGAGAATAACAGGTAAGTCGGCCAGGTGAGCACCCTCATGTTGCTGTTGCTGCCCGGTGTTTTGATAATCACTACCTCACGCTCCAAATGGTTTTCAATAAGGTAGTGATTGATAGGGATAAAATCACCCACAATCATATCGACTCGGTCATTGAGTAATAGATTAACGCTCTGTTTCGTGGAGTAAGACAACGTAACCGACCCAAACTGATCGTTATCAAGGGCCTGCCGGAATGGGCCATCGCCATAGAGATAACCGAGACGGATGGCAATCGATCTGTCTTTTACGTTGTCAAAGTTGGGGTTTACCGAAAATCCATACCCCTTTTTGGCAAATAGGTAATATTTCTGGAGTATCAGGGTGCTTTCAACATAATGGCCCCATTTCTGTCGCTCCTCACTGACGCCTGCGTTAAAGAGCAGGTCGCTATGCCCCTCTTTTGTTAATGAGACAGACCACTTCCACGGGTGAAAGCCAAAGCTGACTGAATTGACACCGGTTCTTGCTGCCAGTTCTCTGATAATGTCGATGGCTATACCCGTTGGCTGGTTATTTTCGATGTATTCGTAAGGTGGATAGCTGAGTGTGACGGCCTTTAGCCCCCGGTTTTTGTCAAAGCCATAACTGATTTCTGAAATCGCACAACTGGCAATGAATAACAGTAGCGATAGTGGCCAGTGATGGGCTCGCATGCATAGCTGGTTGGCACTTGGGTCGATGACATTCATGGTTCTTAATACCATAAGAAATGAATGGTTATAGTATAGGTGTGGAGTAAGGATTTACCAACGCGGGTAAGTGTTCACTTGGTTTTGAATGGGTGCATAGTGCAAGTGAACGAGGCACTATGCATCCATTCGATGCGGACCAACATTTACCCAATTATGGTAGGGTAAGACGGTGTAGTTAGGTGGTACAGTTAGGCACGACGTTTACGGAACGCATAAACACCGGCTCCGGTAAGGGTCTTAAAAAAGGTTCCCCACTCACTCATATTGGGTTTGGGTTTTTTCTTTTGAGCCATTCTAGCCAGTTGGAATTCGTACCAGGTGATGTCTAACATCGCCATTTTATCAATCAGTTTTAGACCTGTGGTTAATGGCCGTAGTGTTATCTTGTGTTGGTCATCTGCCATTAGCTTGTTGGGCAGGTTGGGGTCGACGGCTAGTGGGCGTGCGAGCCCGATAAAATCGGTAGCTCCACTTTGCAGTGCGGTTGTCATACCATCAGCCGAGCGGAAGCCTCCTGTCACAACCAGCGGGGTATCAACTAGACTGCGTACTTTCTCTGCATATTCCAAGAAGTAGGCCTCCCGCTTTTGCGTTGTGGGTTTCATTTTGTGCCCGACCATTGATGGGCTTTCGTAGGTTCCGCCAGAGATCTCAATTAGATCAATACCTGCATCCGCCAGTGCTTTAACAACTTCCATTGAGTCGGCTTCGGTAAAGCCACCCCGCATAAAATCTGCTGAGTTCAGCTTGATACCCACAGGAAAATCTGCTCCCACCTTCGCTCTGATGGCGTGGTAGACTTCCAAAACGAAGCGCATTCGGTTCTCCAGAGAGCCGCCCCATTGGTCACTACGTTGATTGTGGCGGGGGGAGAGAAATTGGCTCACCAGATAGCCATGTGCGCCGTGAATCTGAACGCCCGTGAACCCTGCCTTTTTGGCTAACTCGGCGCTAACGGCAAACTTGTTGATGATATCTCTTATTTCACTTTCAGTGAGCGCACGAGGCTTGTTAAAGCCTTTTTCTAGTCCGTTTTCGAGTGCAATGGCTGAGGGGGCGACAGGCTCCTCACTAATAAAGTTAGGAATCTGCTTCCCTGGGTGGTTGAGTTGTGTCCACAGCTGGGTACCATTGCTGGTGCCTGCTTCCGCCCACTGCTTGAAGGGCTCAAGGTCACTCTGTTCGTCAAGTACAACGTTTTTGGGTTCACCCAGTGCTGAGCGGTCGATCATGATGTTACCGGTAATAGATAAACCCAAGCCGCCCTCTGCCCAGGTCTTGTAAAGTGTTGCCAGGCCTTTGGTCGGGTTGTGTGCTCGTGTGCCTAGCTGTTCGCTCATGGCTGACTTAAAAAGCCGGTTTTTAATAACCACACCATTTTTCAGTGTGAAAGGGGTACTTAGATGAATGTCGTTGCTCATTGTCGCGTCCTTTTATTTATTAGACCGGTCGTCTACTTAATAGGGTTAAAAAAAGAGCAGTCAATGCGCTGCTCGTCTGTCTATTACCTGTTATCTACTACCTTTTACCTTTTAGCTGTCTACTGTGTTTTATAGTGGCTGAGGCGCTAGCGGTTTAAATAGCTGGTCCAGCATGAGATACAGCGTTTCTTTGGCGGTGTCGATCTTCCCTTCCATTTTCATTTTTAACAGGCTTCCTTCCCAGGTTGCCCAAAATACCGACGTTAATTGCTCAGCACTTAAATCATCTCGTATCTGGCCTTGCTGTTGAGCTGCCGATATCAATTGGACGATCCGTTGTTTCCATTGTGAGACCGACTCCAGCATCGCCGTTTGGCACAAGTCGCTTTGGCGGCCTATTTCTGCGGCGATGCTGCCAATAAGGCAACCTTGTTGACAGTTCTGGCTGGAAAATTTGACCAGCATAAAGTCATAGATTGTTTTAATCATCTGCAGTGGCGACTCATTAGCATTGGCTACGTAGTCGTCCAGTAGTTGCAGCCCTTGCTCGCTGTAGGCGGTTAAAATCTCCGCAACATAGGCTTCTTTGCTGTCAAAGTAGTTGTAAAACGACCCTTTCGGTACCTTAACTTCATCCAGAATCTGTTTTATTCCGGTGCCGTGATAGCCGTTTAAAGAGAGCAACTCGATACCGGTTTGGATGAGCGCTTCGCGTGTGTGTTCATTTCGTCTTGGTCTAGGCATGTTGGCAATATATGACCGGTCGTCTATTAATTCAATAGGTGGGTTAAAACATTTTATTATAAGCCGCTTCGAAAAGAGGATTATGGCGCGATTGTCAGAGTGCTAATGAGCTGTGATTGCATCTTCGGATTATCGATAAGATCTTTCAGCGAGTAGTTGTTTAAGCTGTATACAAATGCTTGCTGGGCTTCATTGAGAACCTTTTTCAAGGTGCAGAATGGGTCGAGGCAGCACTGTTGTGATTGGCAGTCAATGAGTGGCTTTACCCCTTCTGTCAGGGCGATAAGGTCTCCGAGACTGATGGCGTCTGGGCTTTTCAGCAGCTCGAAGCCCCCTTTTTTACCGCGATAGGTCTTTATGTACTCCGCTTTTGCCAGATTGTGAATCACCTTGCGAAGATGTTCCATTGATATCTGGTAGAAGCTGGATATCTCTGACATGGTGGTCAGTTTCTGATTATTAACCGCCGCATAAAGTAGTACGCGAATACTGTAATCGGTAAATCGACTAAGTTGCATCTTCTGCACTTTCTTGTGATTGTTTAATCATATGGCTGATATGGGGTTTACACTCCCCGCAACGAAACATTCCGCCGCAACCATACATTATTTCGTTTTCATCTGTGGTACCAACATCAAGTTCTGCCTGGATATCCTGTATGTATATTTCATTACAGGTGCAGACGAGATTCCGATCTTGTCGTTTTTGCTGGATGTTCATAAAGAAAACGCTAGCCAATAGTATTAAAAATGGATATAAAATACATCTTAATATAAGATGTTTGTAAAATACATGTATAAGTTGCGTTAATGGTTTCTTCTTTCTGCCTGTGACGTTTTGCCAATTAGATATTGAGGATTACTCATGATTGACGCTCTGCTTGATATTGCTGTTGATCTCACCAAGGATCTTTCTGAGCAAGACCGGTATCAGCGACTTCTGAGTGCTGTAAGGCGGGTTTTGCCTTGCGATGCCTCTGCCTTGTTAAGGTATGAGAAAGGCATGCTGGTGCCTGTTGCCGTTGATGGCTTGTCGGCGGATACCTTGGGCCGTCATTTCGATCCTGAGCAGCACCCGCGATTTCAGCAAATACTCAAGTCGAAGCAGATTGTTCGATTTCCGGCCGACTCTTCGCTTCCCGACCCTTATGATGGATTGGTTTTAAACCATGAAGGCGACTTGGAAGTTCACGCCTGTATGGGCTGCTCGTTATACCTAAATGATACGGTGTTGGGCATATTGACCCTGGATGGCTTAACGCCAGGCATGTTTGATGGTGTGGATGATCAAACCATGGCTACCTTTTCTGCTTTGGCCGCTGCGGCTATGCAGACTGCAATACTTATTGAAGGGCTTGAGAAACGCGCCAGACTTAACAATCTATTGGCTCAGGATCTGGTGGCAGAAGCGTTAAAGCGTGATGGCGGCGAGTTAATTGGTGCAAGTGACGCCATGAACTCGCTTAATCGGGAAATTGATGTGGTTGCTGCGTCTGACTTGTCGGTAATGATTGATGGTGAGACCGGGGTGGGCAAAGAGCTGGTAGCACGAACGATTCACCTGAGGTCAATGCGTTCGCAGCAGCCATTGGTCTATATCAACTGTGCTGCGCTGCCTGAATCCATTGCTGAAAGTGAGCTGTTTGGCCACACCAGGGGCGCGTTTACCGGAGCCACTAGCGATCGTAGTGGCAAGTTCGAGATAGCGGATGGTGGCACCTTGTTTCTTGATGAAATTGGTGAATTACCGCCCAGTATTCAGGCCAAGATGTTAAGAGTGTTACAGAGTGGCGAACTGCAACGGGTGGGATCGGACAAGTCACGTCATGTGGATGTGCGAATATTGGCAGCGACCAATCGCAATCTCAAAGAGGAGGTGGAGCAGGGGCGCTTTCGACGAGATCTGTATCATCGGTTAAGTGTGTTTCCTATCCGGGTGCCACCATTGAGGGAGCGGGGGAGTGACGTGGCTTTACTGGCCGGTTTTTTTATCGAGAAAATGCGGATCAAGCTGGGGTTAGGCGGTTTGTTGCTATCGGAAAAAGCGTTGCAGGATCTACGCGAGTATTCATGGCCAGGTAATGTGCGAGAGCTGGAACATGTTGTCAGTAGAGCCTCATTAAGGGCGAAGGCTCAGCAAGTGGGTGACGTCGCCACCATTGAGTCACATCATTGTGATCTTTCCGATGTGCCTGCCCCGGCCTCTGAGGGCTCGGGTGATGGGTTAGCTGGTTTAGAGCGCCTCAAGGGGCAGGAAGGAGTAACCTGTCTTAATATGCCTGCAATGAATGAAGCGGTGGATAGCTTCCAGCGGACATTGATTGGTCAGCGCTTGCAATCAAACGGTAATAACTGGTCTCAAGTCGCAAGGTCACTTGGAATGGATCGGGGGAATCTTCATCGGTTGGCTAAGCGCCTGGGGATGAAGTAAGCCGGTTTCAAACACGTATCTCGTAACACCACAGAACTATCAGGCCGCCGACCGGTCGTTGGGTTCTTCATTGTACGCTTCATGATCCGCAAGCTTTCCAGTAACGACTTCATAGAGTTTGCCTGTATTCAGCAGGCAAATACACTTGCCGCTGACCTCAATCCATTGGCGGTGTTGAAAGTTTGCGAGGCTTCGGCTCACTGTTTCGGGTGATAAACCAAGATAACTACTGATCTCGATACGTGACATGGGCAGGTTAAAGGTTGTCGCCGAGAGCCGCTGCTGTTGAAAACGGGCCGACATATTTAACAAGAAGAAGGCAAGCCGGGTGTCCGCCGAATAGTGGCTGTTTAATACCGATAACCGTTTGGCATCAAAAACCTCGTAACTCATTAACTTCAGCAGGTAGTGTTGAAAATTGGGATGTGTGAGTGCGAGTTTATCCAGCTCTTCGAAGGGTACCCGGTATATTTGGCCAATACTCAGCATTTTGGTGGCGTAGGCGCTCTTTTCCATCGAAAAGCTATCAAGTCCAAAGATATCACCGGGCAGGAAAAATCCCGACACACGCTCGTTGCCGTCTCCGTCAATATAGTAGGCTTTTACGGCGCCACTGCGGACGATAAAAAGCGAGTCGGTTGACTGGTTCTGCTCGGTAATCATCTTCCCCTTGCCGTAGATTCGCACATCATCGCACAGTGAAAATAGTGTTTTAGAACGTATATTCTCAACGGGAACGGGCCAAGACAATCCATCGCTGCCGCAATCATCACAGTGCTTGCGCAATGCCTTTAATGATTCGCCAATGTAGTAGGGGTCTATTGGATCAAACATGGATTAATGCCTCAACAAACAAACGAAACTTCCTGCAATGGTGATGCTTCAATTAAATGGTTCTATTTTAGATAGAGCACTTAGCGTGCCATTTGCCAGAGGTATCAATTTACTGGGGATTTTGGGTTTATGGTGGGTGGTGTTGTCTTTCGGACAGCGGTGTTTTGTTGTCATTAAGACATCGTACATGTCAATTTGATATCAGGCGAAAGAGAACTGATAGCGGCCCATGAGAATGCACTGAACAAATTCAGCGTGACCACTCGAAGAGTATAGGGTGTATAGGGTAGTATTACCCCTGTAGTATTACCCTTGTAGTATTACCCCTTTGGCCCACTCAATTCGGATAGAAAAGTCGCCCCCATGTCACAACGATATATAAAAAAAATACTGGATGCGCGTGTTTATGACATTGCCGTCGAAACACCACTCACTAACGCCAGACTTTTGTCGGAGCGCTTTAACAACAATATCATGTTAAAGCGTGAAGACCTGCAGCCGGTTTTCTCATTCAAAATTCGCGGTGCCTATAACAAAGTCTTTCAATTAACCGAGGAAGAGAAAGCAAAAGGTGTAGTGGCTGCATCGGCTGGAAACCATGCTCAGGGCCTGGCGCTTTCAGCGCAAAAGCTGGGAATTAAAGCAACGATTGTAATGCCTCAGACCACCCCGGAAATCAAGGTAAACTCTGTCAGAAGTCGGGGCGCCAAAGTGGTACTTAAGGGGGATGCGTTTGATGAGGCATCGGCCTATGCTCTGGAGCTGGTGGCAAAAAAAGGTATGGTCTACATTCCGCCCTACGATGACGAAGATGTGATCGCGGGTCAAGGCACAGTGGCCATGGAGTTGCTATGGCAGCACACGGCACCCTTACATGCGGTTTTTATTCCTGTGGGCGGGGGCGGTTTGATCGCAGGTATGGCGGCCTATATTAAATATCTACGGCCTGAGGTTAAAGTCATTGGCGTGGAGTCGGATGAATCTGCCTGTTTGTACGAAGCGTTAAAACACAACGAGCGGGTAATTCTTGATGAGGTGGGAATCTTTGCCGACGGCGTTGCGGTAAGGCAGATTGGCAAATTGCCATTTGAGGTCGCCCAAACCTGTGTTGATGAAGTCATCACCGTTAATACTGATGAAATATGTGCTGCGATCAAAGATGTGTTTGATGACACCCGCTCGATTGCTGAGCCTGCCGGGGCTTTGGCGGTGGCGGGCCTTAAAAAATATATCGATCGAGAAGGCGTTAGCGAGCAAAACCTGGCTGCCGTAGTTAGTGGTGCCAATGTTAATTTTGACCGCCTGCGCTATATCTCGGAACGTACGGAAATCGGTGAAAAACGGGAGGCAATATTAGCCGTTACCTTGCCGGAGAAACCGGGAAGCTATAAGACATTTGTGCAGGCGTTGAGCAAGCGTAATATAACCGAGTTTAATTACCGCTAT
>JBFKTM010000006.1:0-17415 GCA_041636295.1 Oleiphilaceae bacterium | reverse complement strand
TCAAGTTAAAACATCTAAAAATCACATCGAAATGAATTTTCATGTGTCACTAACTTGATATTCTTTAACAGATTATCTCAGTCAGCGCCCACACGAATTGCTTGGTCAAATTTTTAAAGAACCGGTTAAGCCGCTTGCTCAACCGAGGCGCGTATTCTACAGCACCCCATCTTGCTGTCAACTCTTTTTTCTGGCTTTCGCAATAATCACTCATGCGATCATCCGAAACCCCGGAGCCAACCTTAAGCGATCATCACAATAAAATAAATTCTATTATTTCAATCACTTATCTCTTTAGAGACTGCCTTGTTCGTGGCGCCTCGTTCAGAAGAGGTGCGCATTATATAGATTCAGGGACTGCCGTCAACAGGTTTCAACAAATAAGACTCAAAAAGACATAATTTATTTCGTAAATACTGTAATAACCCCGTCAAGGGCGTAATAATCGCTTATGACGCTTCACGCCAAACAACCAAAGACGATACCCCAATAAAACACCCACAACAGCCGAATAAATAAGGGGCTCCAGATAGTCCCCTCTTATCTGCCAAAAAAAATGCACAATCACCAACACCGCAATCAAGTAGATAAAACGATGCAGCACAGCCCATCGACCCCTTAATTTTCTCATTGACCAGTGATTAGAGGTTATCGCCAATGCAGTCAAAAGCACAAACGCTACAAAACCCACACTAATATAGGGTCGCTTGTATACATCTGCTAACAGATCATCCCAATCAGCCAACAAAACTAAATAAGAGGCCACATGCAACACCGCATAAAAATAGACATACAAGCCAATCATCCGCCTAAATCGAATCAATTCAGACATTCCAAGCAACTTCCTCATCGGTGTAATTGCTAATGTAACCAGTAAAAAATTCAACGCACAGACTGCAAAATACTCAACCACCACTTGAGCTGGATCACTCCCAAGATCCCCCCATGCAATCCAACCACATAGATATAGAAATGGCACAAGAGACACAGCAAATACCAGTGGCTTATTAAGCCAAGCCAGAATCAAGCGATTCGCCACTCTAGTAATACCTTGTCAAATCCATCCCACTGTACAGATAAGACACCTCATCCGCATAGCCATTAAACATATCAGTTTTACGCGTATTTCGATTAAAAAGGGAAGACGGGAGCCGTCGCTCGATTTTCTGACTCCAACGTGGGTGATCAACTTCAGGATTAACATTTGCGTAAAAGCCGTACTCTTCAGGTGCGATAGCCTCCCAGGAGGTGAGCTTCCGAGTTTCCAGAAACTCAATCTTTACAATTGACTTAATACTCTTAAATCCATATTTCCAAGGAACCACCAGTCGAATCGGAGCACCATTTTGATTTGGTAACGCCTTTCCATACAAACCAACGGCTAAAAATGTAAGAGGATTTACCGCTTCATCCATCCTGAGACCTTCCACATAAGGCCACCTTATCGTCGAAAATGCCGAGCGCTGCCCCCTAAACTCCGAGGGGCGATAAAGCGTTTCAAAAAACACATATTTTGCTCTGGAAGTCGGCTGCAAACGCCTTATCAACTCAGATAATGGAAAACCCAACCAAGGTATCACCATCGACCAAGCCTCCACACATCGCAACCGGTAAACCCTTTCTTCAAACTGGTGTGGCTTTACAAAGTCTTCAAGATTATATTTACCCGGTTTTTCCACTTCCCCCTCCACAACGATCGACCACGGATCTACCGTAAGCTCGCCGGCATATTTTGAAGGGTCTGATCTATCCACACCAAATTCGTAAAAATTATTGTAGCGCGCAATATCTTTAAGGGGAGTAACCTCCTCATCAGAAACAGAAAATCGGTTGCCAGATTTAATGCTTCCGAATCCTTCCCGATTAACTAGAGGTGAAGATACTGCTGACAGTGGCAATCCCGCCCCCCCAAAAAGTGAGGCGGCGGCTGCTTTTTGAAGAAATTCTCGTCTGTTGCAGTAAGCAGCCTCAGACGTAATTTCAGATGACTTGATGCCAGATAGGCCTGACTTAATTAGCATACCCCCCCCCTATTTGCCTAATTCCTTACAACTAATATTAGACAAGCCTGAAGGGAAAAACTCACCAATTAATGAAACAACTCCACAGTAAAGGCGCTATGAACCCTTAGCTTTTTTACTTTTCCGCAATAATGCCTGAAAAGGCCCTGAAAGCGTGTATAAAAGGAAACCACCCAACAACACACTGGCAGGCTCAACCGCTATAACCGCAAATATCAATACCACTATTAAAATGGCAGTGAAAGGAACTCGACGCTTAAGATCCAACTCTTTAAATGAGTAGTAGAGAATATTGCTCACCATGAGAATTCCAACACCTGCAACCACCAGCAACGTAAACATCGACAGCAATTTAGTCTGTTCAAACGTGTGAAAACTCCAAATAACACCAGCAACCACTGCGGCCGCCGCAGGACTTGGCAACCCAACAAAGAACCGCTTATCAACAGAACCTATTTGAGTATTAAACCTCGCCAATCTTAACGCCGCTCCCGCAACAAAGATAAAAGTACCAATCCACCCCAGCTTACCCAGAGAGTGTAAATTAAGAGAAAAAGCAACTAATGCAGGCGCAACACCAAATGCAACCATATCAGAAAGACTATCGTACTCCTCGCCAAACTTACTTTGAGTGTTGGTTAGTCGCGCCACTCGGCCATCGAGACCATCGAGTATCATGGAGATAAATATTGCTATCGCCGCATTTTCAAAATGCCCATTCATCCCCGCAACAATGGCATAAAAACCTGAGAAAAGAGACCCTGTTGTAAATAGGTTTGGTAATAGATATATCCCCTTTCTGCGAATACGAGACCCGCCAACAACCTCTTCCTCAACTACCTCTGCCCCCGACTCATCCACATCAGAAGCTTCAACAACCTCAGCTTGGCCAATCTCTTTTTCGTTTGATGGTTCACTGTGACTATTCATGCGCAAGGCGACCTTTTCCCTTGAAATTTAAAAACCTAATAGTAACACTGCACAGATAAATTTGATAAGCCAACATCAACCAAATTAACTTAACATTTATTTATCTACTGTTTATTTCAAGCATAAAAAAAGGCGCCACCCGACTCAATTAGAGCCAAGTGGCGCCCTCTTCAAGCAATTAAACTTTAGTTTTTGCTCTTATCAACGATCTTGTTCGATGCAATCCAAGGCATCATGCTACGCAACTGCTCACCCACCTGTTCGATCGGGTGTGCAGCATTGTTGCGACGATAAGCCGTCATTGAAGGGTAGTTAGTCGCCCCTTCGGAGATAAACATCTTGGCATATTCACCATTTTGAATACGCTTAAGCGCATTACGCATCGCCTTGCGTGACTCTTCGTTGATTACCTCAGGCCCAGTAACATACTCACCATACTCTGCATTATTAGAGATTGAGTAGTTCATGTTGGCAATACCGCCTTCGTACATCAGGTCAACAATCAGTTTCAACTCATGCAGACACTCGAAGTATGCCATCTCTGGAGCGTAACCCGCCTCTGTCAAGGTTTCAAAACCCATTTTGACCAACTCTACAGCACCACCACAAAGTACCGCTTGCTCACCAAACAGGTCAGTTTCAGTCTCATCTTTGAAAGTAGTTTCGATAATTCCAGTACGACCACCACCAACACCAGACGCATAAGAAAGGGCAACTTCTTTAGCGGAACCAGATGCATCTTGGAAAATAGCAATAAGATCAGGAATACCACCACCCTTAACAAACTCTGAACGAACAGTGTGACCTGGTGCCTTAGGCGCAATCATGATTACATCAAGATCAGCACGTGGCACAACCTGGTTGTAGTGAATAGCAAAACCATGAGCAAAAGCCAGTGTTGCACCCTCTTTCAAGTTAGGCTCAATCTCTGCCTTGTACAGCTGCGCCTGAAACTCATCTGGAGTCAGAATCATAACAACGTCAGCACCCGCAACCGCTTCAGCAACAGGCTTTACAACCAAACCGTGCGCTTCAGCCTTAGCCACTGAAGATGAGTTCGACCTTAAACCTACCGTTACATCAACACCAGAGTCTTTAAGGTTACATGCATGTGCATGCCCTTGTGAACCATAACCAATAACTGCTACTTTTTTACCTTGGATGATAGAAAGATCACAATCTTTATCGTAATAAACCTGCATGAGATTCCCCTGTCTATTTCGCGCCTTCAGGCGCAAATGGTGTTTTAAAAACAAATTTAATTCAGTCGCCAACGAAGTTAGAGACTTAGTACTTTTTCACCTCGAGCGATACCTGACACCCCTGTACGCACAACTTCAAGAATACAGCTGGTTCCGATCGCCTGGATAAACGCATCCAACTTCTCACTACTACCAGTAAGCTGGATGGTGTATACCGAACTTGTCACATCGACTATCTGCCCACGGAAAATATCAACAACACGCTTAATTTCCGCTCGCTGAGAGCCGCTCGCCTTAACTTTTATCAACATGAGCTCACGCTCTATATGCGCACCCTCTGTCAAATCAACCAGTTTCACAACCTCAATCAGCTTATTAAGTTGCTTCGTGATTTGTTCAATCACCTTATCAGATCCGGTAGTCGTCACCGTCATGCGTGATAAGGTTGGATCTTCCGTTGGAGCGACTGTTAAGGTTTCTATATTGTAATTACGCTGAGAAAATAAACCCACGACCCGTGATAAGGCACCTGGTTCGTTTTCAAGTAATACCGATATGATACGACGCATGGTAATTAAGTCCTCTCCGTCTTGCTCAACCACATATCTTTCATTGTTCCGCGAGCAACCTGCATCGGGTACACATGCTCATGTGGATCAACATAGACATTGATAAAAACCAGCTTATCCTTCATCGCAAAGGCTTTTTCAAGCGTCGATTCAAGATCTTCAAACTTCTCAACCGTTAGGCCAACATGCCCGTACGCCTCTACCAATTTGGTAAAGTCTGGCAATGATTTCATATAGGACTGCGCATGACGGGACTCATAATTCATATCCTGCCACTGTTTAACCATCCCAAGAGACTGATTATTCAATATCAGCACCTTGACCGGTAGATCATACTGCTTACAAGTCGACAGCTCTTGGATATTCATCTGAATACTGCCTTCCCCCGTCACACAAACGACATCATTGTCTGGGTAGTTTAACTTAATACCCATCGCTGCCGGTAAGCCGAACCCCATGGTCCCCAATCCGCCAGAGTTTATCCAGCGATTGGGTTTATCAAACTTATAATACTGGGCCGCAAACATCTGGTGCTGCCCAACATCTGAGGTGACATAGGCATCGCCTTTGGTAACCTTATAAAGCGCCTCAATAACTTGTTGCGGCTTTATATGCTCTTCAGATGTTTCAAATCGACCACCGTGAAAAGCCTTCCACTCATCGATACTTTTCCACCAAGCCGCCAATGCCTCTTTATTAGGCATCTGCTTACTCTCTCGTATTAACGCCAGCATCTCTTTAAGAACAGAATCCACAGGCCCAACAATAGGAACATCAACATCAACGGTTTTGGAAATAGAGGCAGGGTCAATATCGATATGGACAATGCGAGCACCGGGACAAAATTTCTCTGTCGCATTGGTCACTCGATCATCAAACCGAGCCCCAATTGCAACAATCAAGTCAGAGTGGTGCATGGCCATATTAGCCTCATAGCTACCATGCATGCCCAGCATACCCAAACTTTGCCTATCGGTTGCAGGATAGCCGCCAAGCCCCATTAACGTATTTGTCACAGGAAAATTTAGCAATTGAGCCAGCTCGACCAACTTATCTGAAGCCTTACCCAGAATTACTCCGCCTCCGGCATAAAGCACAGGTCGCTTAGCAGCCAAAAGCATATCAACCGCTTTTTTGATTTGACCTGCATGCCCTCTTACAACAGGATTGTATGAACGAAGTTTGACTTTCTTAGGGTAGACATACTCGTAACGCTCATTGGGCGTAGTCATATCCTTCGGAATATCAACAACAACTGGTCCTGGACGACCCGTTTCCGCGATATAGTAGGCCTTCTTAAGAATCTCAGGAATTTCAGATGGGTGACGAACCGTCAGATTGTGTTTAACAACCGGTCGGGAGACTCCCATCATATCTGTTTCCTGGAACGCATCTTCACCGATCAAAGTCGATGGCACCTGCCCGCATAATACCACCATAGGTATAGAGTCAGTAAACGCGGTAGCAATACCAGTTACCGTATTTGTTGCTCCAGGCCCTGAAGTAACCAACACAGTACCGGCCTTACCACTTGCACGAGCATAGCCATCAGCCATATGAACCGCAGCCTGCTCATGCCTCACTAGAATATGCTTGACTTTATCCTGTCGAAATAAAGCGTCATAAATATGTAGCACGGCCCCACCTGGGTAACCGTATATGTATTCAATGCCTTCGTCTTGTAAAAAACGGGCTATCATGTCAGCGCCAGACAATAGCTCCACAGTAAACCACCCTCTCGTTTGCATTTTCTAGAAGCAACCACCAATCCAGGGAGCCTGAGTGCGAATCTCTTTTGAAGAGCGACTCAGATAGACGTTGCACACATAGAACATCACGAGAGGTTATCTCCTGACCCACTAAACCACTTTTTTATGATTCAGTTCTCTGCCATTTAAATCAATGACGCGTGTCGACCCTTAGGATCAACCACCACTCTATGCACGCTCAACAATATTACTGCTCGGGGTTACCTGCGGTAGATACCCCCCTGATTTGGGCAACCGATAATTCTGACATCAACCGCAACATAGTCAATAGAAATTGACATATTCATCAAGAATATCTCTCTTTTTGAGCTATTTATCGGTCAGAAATTAGTTTTTCACGCTATAGTTAAAAAAATGTAGCCTTAGCAGGCCTTTATTTTTAATATCTCCTAATCTAATAACGATGAGCCAACGTGAGCAATATGATACGTAAGCATGTACTTTTTATCGCAACAATGACATTTTCTTTATCTACCTTGGTCAGCCCAGCTCATGCCGGAAAAGTCTACAAATGGACAGACGAAAACGGGGTTGTACATTATGGCGATATTCGACCTGATGATGTTCAGAGTGAAACCCTGAAGGTAGCACCTAAATCGTCAACCCCTCGCACATCCCCTCAAGAACAACTTAAAGCACTTGAAGAGCAAAAAGAACGAAGTCGACAGGCAAAAAACGAAGAAGAAAAAGAAGAGGCTAGAAAACAGCAAAACCAACAACGCTGCGAGCAAGCAAAGAGCAACCTTCAGACCATGGAGAATAATGCACGCATCCGCATAGAAGAGAATGGGGAGCTGAGATATTTAACGCCCGAAGAGATTTCGAACAAAAAAGATGAAATGAACAAAATAATAGAAGAAGCCTGCAGCAACGAGTAACAGGTATAACTTCTGCCGCTCGTTAAGCATGTCATCAGTTTAATAAAAAGGGCCAGTTCGGCCCTTTTTATTATTATGCCGTTTCAGCGACATATTTCTGAAGCATTTGATGTAACTCGTCTTTAAGCTTTAGGCGATTCTTTTTCCGGCCTTCCACATACTCATCAGACGGCGTCTCAACACCGGTTTCTATTCGATGAACTTCATGATCGATCTCGTGATACGCATCAAACAACTTTGCAAAGTGTGCATTATTCATTTTCAGTTCATGAATTTGATCTCTAAACTCAGGAAGCTCATGAATAAGGTCATGTTTTTCTAACGTCATAATTTTAACTCTTACTTTATAGGTATATTTATATTTCCTTATAGAGTGTGCACCCACCAATTATGATATACCCTGACGAAAATCAACCTATATAAAAAAACGCGGCTGTTGCCGCGCTTTAACTGCTCATTTCGATGATTACTACCGCTTGGCCTTGAAAGCTATAGCATCACTTTCGACCATCCCTTCAATCGTATCACCTCGTTTGAAGTGCCCTGAAAGAATATCTTGCGACAGCGGATTTTCTACCCACTTCTGAATAGCGCGTTTTAAAGGACGAGCACCATATACAGGGTCAAAACCAGCTTCCGCTAACTTGCTCATTGCTTCGTCATTCATCTGCAACGACATATCTTGCTCTGCAAGGCGTTTATTCAGTAACTGTAGTTGAATCGTCGCAATCCCCTGTATCTGCTCTGCACCCAACGGATGAAAGACCACAACCTCATCAATGCGGTTAATAAATTCAGGACGGAAGTGACTACCGACCACCTCCATCACACTATGCCGCATCTGCTCATAATTCTCTTCTCTGCCTCCCATAGTCTGAATTACATCAGAGCCTAAGTTGGAGGTCATGACGATAACCGTATTTCTAAAATCAACTGTTCGCCCCTGCCCATCTGTGAGGCGGCCATCTTCAAGCACCTGAAGCAATATGTTAAATACATCGGGGTGAGCTTTCTCCACCTCATCCAGCAGCAGTACGGAATAAGGCCGGCGTCTAACCGCCTCGGTCAGATACCCTCCCTCTTCGTACCCAACATAGCCTGGAGGAGCCCCAATCAACCTAGCGACCGAGTGCTTTTCCATAAACTCAGACATATCAATGCGAACCATCGCTTCATCGGTATCAAATAGAAACGAGGCCAAAGCCTTGCACAGCTCGGTTTTACCAACACCTGTTGGCCCTAAAAATAAGAACGAACCATTGGGTCGATTTGGGTCTGACAACCCAGCACGGGAACGCCTCACTGCGTCAGAGACTGCTCTCACAGCTTCAGACTGGCCAATCACACGACCATGCAATGCATCCTCCATCCTCAACAATTTTTCACGCTCACCTTCCAGCATTTTTGAAACTGGAATGCCCGTCCACTTGGAGACTATTTCTGCTATCTCTTCATCGGTTACTCGATTTCGCAGCAGGGTCATCTCCATCATTTCTGCCTGGCTGGCCATATCCAACTGCCGTTCTAATTCCGGAATTTTGCCGTATTGCAGCTCTGACATTTTTGCCAAATCGCCCGCTCGGCGTGCGGCTTCTAAATCGACACGCGCCTGCTCCAGGTCGCTTTTGATCTTCTGTGAGCCATGAAGTGCTGCTTTTTCGGTTTTCCAAACTTCTTCCAAATCGGCAAACTCTTTTTCAGCCGTTTTGATGACCGAATTAAGGTCATCCAACCGTTGGCGCGAAGCTTGATCAGTCTCTTTCTTTAACGCTTCTCGCTCAATTTTTAACTGGATCAAACGGCGCTCCAATCGATCTAACGCCTCGGGCTTTGAGTCCATCTCCATTCGAATCTGACTCGCCGCCTCATCAACCAAGTCAATCGCCTTATCCGGCAGCTGCCGGTCCGAAATATAACGGTGAGACAGTTTAGCAGCTGCAATAATAGCCCCATCGGTGATTTCAACCCCGTGATGAACCTCATATCGCTCCTTCAGGCCACGCAATATAGCAATGGAGTCCTCTACACTGGGCTCATCAACTAACACCTTTTGAAAGCGGCGTTCCAGCGCTGCATCTTTTTCGATATATTCACGATACTCATCCAGCGTGGTGGCTCCCACACAGTGAAGCTCGCCACGAGCAAGTGCCGGCTTCAGCATGTTGCCGGCATCCATCGAGCCTTCCGCTTTTCCAGCGCCCACCATCGTGTGGATTTCGTCAATAAACAGAATAATCTGACCTTCCTGCTTGGCTAACTCATTAAGTACACCTTTGAGTCGCTCTTCAAATTCACCGCGAAACTTTGCACCAGCTATCAGCGCCCCCATATCCAGTGACAATACTCGCTTATCCTTGAGCCCTTCTGGCACTTCACCGTTGACAATACGTTGCGCCAGCCCTTCAACAATAGCTGTTTTGCCGACGCCCGGTTCGCCAATCAATACCGGGTTGTTTTTTCTACGGCGTTGCAACACCTGAATCGTGCGTCTAATTTCGTCATCACGGCCAATCACCGGGTCGAGCTTACCCTCCGTGGCTCGGGTCGTCAGATCGATTGTAAATCGCTCCAGTGCTTGCCTGTTCTCTTCTGCACCCTGATCATTCACCGCTTCCCCTCCTCGAATCCGCTCAATAGCATCCGCTATTTTTTTGTGGTCTACGCCAGTCTCTTTGAGCAATCGCCCCAAGGAGCCCTTATCTTCCAACGCCGCCAACAGCACCAGCTCACTGGATATGAATTGATCTTTACGTTGCTGCGACAATTTATCTGCAATATTCAACAAACGACCAAGGTCATTGGACATATGAACATCCCCATCACTACCCTGCACCTGGGGAAGCTGCTCAACCTGTTTTGCGACACTTGCCCGAAAGGCCGACACATCGACCCCCGCTTGCTGCAACAGTGAGTTGACGCTACTACCCTGTTGATCAAGCAAGGCCTGCATAAGATGGACTGGTTCAATAAAGTTGTGATCTTTTCCTACCGCTATCGACTGAGCGTCAGATAGCGCCATTTGCAACCGACTGGTTAGTTTATCAATTCTCATTTGGATCCCCGATAAGCGACAAAACCCACCCTGCCGTCAACAATATTGCTAACAATAAACCTAATATCTGCAGGGATTAATTAACGTTGTTTACTATGTAGGGGCGGTGAACGGGAGTTTCAAGCCAGCCAAATAACCGAGGCCATTCGCCCGGTCTGACCGTCTCGTCGGTAGGAGTAGAAATGAGCCTCATCACTCCATGTACAAAACCCGCCGCCGTGAATATCACTAACGCCAAGTTTTTGGAGCTGCAGGCGAGCCAGCAAATAGATGTCTGCCAACCACTTATCCTTACTACGAGGATGTGGTCGGAAGGCCTGGCGAACGTCGTCGGCAGCCAGTGCAGAGTCACTCAGCAACCACTCAAATGAATCCACGACATCCCTGCCAACCTCAAAGGCCTGCGGCCCAATAGCAGGGCCTAACCATGCCGTAACCTCTTTCACATCAGGAAAAGTCGCAACCGTTGATTCGAGCACGCCGGTCGCAAGCCCACGCCACCCGGCATGAGCTGCCGCCACCTGTCGTCCGTGCTTATCGCATAACAATACCGGCAAACAGTCCGCAGTCATAATCAAGCATGCCAAACCTTTGCTCCTGGTGTAACTGGCATCGGCTACTCTTACTAGCCCATCAGGCTTGGCTTCACAGACTGCCGTTCCGTGTACCTGCTCTAACCACTGCAATTGATTGCCCGGGAGACCACACTGTTTTGCCAGCATGTCGCGATTCTGGTTAACCGCTGACACTTCATCACCTACATGCAACCCTAAATTAAAAGAGTGATAGGGCGGGCGGCTACCCCCCCCCAGTCGGGTGGTCACCAACGCCCGCACATTCCCAGGTAAGGGCCAAACTGGAAAAAAGAAGGCATCAGCAGACATCAATCACTCGCTATCATTCGCTTTTGTAGTCATGCTGCTTGAGCATTTGCAGTAGATGCTGCATGTCGTCCGGAAGATCAATTTCCCACGACATCTCCTCACCACTCTCAGGATGAATGAGTGTCAGCTTTTTAGCATGTAGTGCTTGACGGTCAAATTGACGGATCGTCTCTGCCAACTCCTCCGACGCACCTGCGGGTACGCGAAGACGACCACCATATACAGGGTCTCCAACCAGGGGATAGTGTATATGGGTCATATGAACACGGATCTGATGGGTTCGACCAGATTCAAGTTTAAGCCTGATATGAGTGTGAGCATCAAATCGCTCTATTAGCCGGTAATGGGTTCCAGCAGGCTTACCAAAGGGGTGGACCGCCATCTTCTTTCGATTCTGTGGGTGTCGGGCCATAGGCTGGTCGACATAACCGCCCCCTGTCATGACCCCCGTTACTACTGCTTCGTATTCTCGCCCCATCGTTCGACTTTGTAGCTGTTCTACCAATGATGTATGCGCAATCAACGACTTCGCCACGACCATCAGCCCGGTTGTATCTTTATCAAGACGGTGAACAATTCCCGCACGAGATAGCTTGCCAACCTCTGGACAGTGATACAGCAATGCATTCACAAGTGTTCCAGAAGCGTGCCCTGCGGCAGGATGAACCACGAGCCCGGCAGGTTTATTAAGAACGATGATATGCTCGTCTTCATAGATGATATCCAGATCAATATCTTCTGGCTCCCAACGCTCCTGGGACTCTATTTCCGCATAGACACTTATCACATCATCGGCCATAACCTTGTCTTTAGGTTTGCAGACCTGCTCGTTCACCTTAATTGCACCGGATTTTATCCAGCCTTGAATACGAGAACGCGAGTGCTCAGGCATTAACTCAGAAACGGCTTGATCAAGCCGTTTCTCGCCTAACTCCATGGGTATAATAAAATCTGCTTCGATGACTTCTGACATTAAGTGCCCTAATTGTTAACACGGTTTAACTGGAGGTTCATGCTTTAAAATAAGCTCACCACTACCACCCAGCACAGGTTTTAACTCATTTTAACGGTGCTCTGACACTTTTTAAACAAAGATTTATGATAGGACTATTATTACATAACTCGTACACACCTATTCGCGGTGTACGAGTTATGGAATAATAGCCAGCCTTAAACAAGTTTACACAGCGTTGTGGGGTAGACCTGTAAGGCTCACCTAACCAACAAGCAACTCATTTAATAGCTAGCGGACACCTTTTATTAATGCGACTCCTTAACCGTTTTATTTTCGCAATCGCCCTGCTTTTCCTGGGGGCGTGTGCGTCCACGCCTGAACCAGAGCTCACCGAAAAAGAGTATTACGACGAAGCCAAAAAAGCGATTGATGCCAGGAACTTTTCGCTTGCAACCAAACAACTCGAAGCGTTAGAAACACGATACCCGTTTGGCCGTTACGCAGAACAGGCTCAACTTGACCTGATTTATGCGCGCTACAACAACCTTGATCTAGAAGGGGCCAGAGCGGCAGCCGATCGATTCATCCGCCTGCACCCACAGAGCCCTCATGTAGACTACGCCTACTATATTCGAGGCATCGCATCCTACAATCTGGATATAGGTTTGGCCGCCCAATACTTTCCATCTATCGATGTCACTTCTCGTGACCCCGGCGAAATGCGAAGAGCTTTTGACGACTTCTCTCAGCTTCTTACCCGCTTTCCCGACAGCAACTATGCATCAGATGCTGAACAACGGATGATCGAAATCAGAAACCGGCTGTCAGACTATGAGTTGCACGCCGCGCGCTACTACCTAAAGCGAGAAGCCTATATAGCCGCTGCCAATCGCGCTAGTCATATTGTAAAAAACTACCCCAATACTGCCGCCGTTGAAAGCGCACTTATCATAATGGTTGAGACCTATCGTCTACTTGGAATGAATAACCAGGCGGACGATGCCTTGGCTGTCCTCGCTGCCAACTACCCTGATAGCAGTGCGTTTGATAAGTCTATGCGCTTCAAGGCCAAAGAGATCAAGAAACAGCAACGATCACTATTTGGTGTTGTCACCTTTGGGTTATTTGAATAATAGGTTCTAGGTTCTAGGTTCTAGGTTCTAGGTACAAGTGTAGCCCACAGGCACCTTTAACCTTTAACCTTTAACCTTTAACCTAAGCATATCACTCCCCCGGCTTCCATCCTGAGGTAATAGGGTATCGGCGATCTTTACCGAATCCTCGTTCAGTAATACGCACGCCGATGGGTGCCTGTCTGCGCTTATACTCGTTGATATCGACCAGCCGAATGACACGCTCCACGACGCTTCGCTCATAACCCTCTGCAACAATCGCGTCTGCACTGTAATCACATTCAACATACAGATAGAGAATATGATCCAGCTGATCATAGGGGGGTAGGCTATCCTGGTCAGTCTGATCTGGGGCCAGCTCTGCTGATGGTGGGCGCTCAATCACCCGCCCGGGTATCACGGGTGACAACTCATTACGATACCGCGCAAGGCGATAAACCAGCGTTTTAGGCACATCTTTGAGTACATCAAAACCACCCGCCATGTCACCATACAGCGTCGAGTAACCAACAGCCATCTCACTCTTATTGCCTGTGGTCAGTACCAAGGCACCAAATTTATTAGAGAGACTCATTAATAACACACCACGACAACGAGCCTGCAGATTCTCTTCTGTGGTGTCGGGTTGAAGACCTAAAAACGGTGTTTTTAACGTTTCCATGAAAGCATCGTACATTGGCTCAATGGAGTATACGTCGTACTTGACACCTAATGTCGTTGCTTCCTCTTCTGCATCTTCAATACTGATATTGGAAGTGTATTTAAAGGGCATCATTACGGCGTGAACCCTGTCGCCGCCCAGCGCATCAACAGCAACCGCCAGCGTGACCGCAGAGTCTATCCCCCCCGAAAGGCCAAGCACGACCGATTTAAAGCCATTCTTGTTGACGTAATCCTTTACACCTAATACTAATGCGTTGTAAACACGCTCCTCAACACTCATGGTTGGATGAAGCTCTTGCGCTACTGGCAAGCATCGCTGCTCACAGATAAAGTCGACCGGGTAGAGGCCAGCTTCATATTCCGGCGCATTTACAACACAACGGCCGGTGTGATCAACAACCATGGAGCCACCATCAAACACCAGTTCATCCTGACCACCAACGAGGTTGACATAAACGATTGGCAGCTCATTCTCTGATGCTTGACGACACAGCAGCTCTTTACGCTCGTCGAGCTTATTGGCATGGAATGGGGAGGCGTTCAGATTCAAAACCAGTTCAGCCCCCTCCTCAGCCAACTGCTTGATTGGTTTTTCTCGCCAAATGTCCTCGCAAATAGTAATACCCAGTCGAACTCCCT
Source organism: Oleiphilaceae bacterium (assembly GCA_041636295.1). GTDB lineage: Bacteria > Pseudomonadota > Gammaproteobacteria > Pseudomonadales > Oleiphilaceae > Alkalimarinus. The sequence goes on along the minus strand of JBFKTM010000006.1, from coordinate 2,720 downwards.
TGTAGGAGACAATAGCGGGTTCGTTCCCCGCTACAAAATAACGTTTTTCATCGAACACCTGATAGTTAGGCAGACACTGCTTGCGATAAAGATGATGCACCACGCCATCAGCAATAAATGCCGCAACATTAAACAGCAAGCCTTTGTCACGCCAAGGGTAGCCAATAACCACCGCAATATCATGGGTGGCGAGCTTGATTGCCTCAACCGCCTTGTCAATTCGCAACTGCAAACTGGGTCTCAGCAGCAGATCTTCAGGGGGGTACCCTGTTAAGGTTAGCTCTGGAAAAACAATCACATCTGCCTGATGCTCACTTTTAGCCAACGCTATTGCCTCAACGACCTTGGTCGCATTTCCAGGAATATCGCCTACTAAAAAATCTAGTTGAGCCATAACCACACGTAACTGATCAGACATAAACCTCACACCCTGTCACAAATTCGATAATTACCACACAAACTCTCTATGCGGCGCGATATCGGTTATTATACTGAATCTAGTCTCAACGAGCCTCAGATTTATTCATCTCACAGGCCGATTTAGAACAATCTATGGAGTCACGGTTGGAATACTCTGCACAAAGCCTCCGGCTTTTTCGTTTTTACAATCACTATCGTATTGTCGTTGGCTTAATTCTTGTTGGTGCTGTGTTTTTAAATATTTCGTTCATTGAGCCCGATCAGAGAAAAACCCTGCTTTATCAAATCACAACGATAAGCTACCTCTCGATAAACATATTTACTGGCCTCATTCTGTTAGCCGGCTTTAAGGCAAACTCAAGGCACATTATTACCGCCATCGTTTTTGATATTGTTATCTTGCACTTGTTAATGTTTGCCAGTACCGGGTTACAGAGCGGTTTAGGAAACCTTGTGGTCATCAGCGTTTCGGCAGGTAACATACTGATTCGGGGTCGTATTGGGACACTCTTCGCGGCATTAGCGGCCCTCTCATCTCTCGGCATCGAACTTAACCTGGTGTTTACACAAGACGCAAAGATAGATGGTATCGTGCGTGCCGGCCTGCTGGGCATTATCTACTTTGCGGCCGCGTTTCTACTCCAGAACATTTCGAAACGGGTTAGCCAAAGTGAGCAGTTAGCCCAGCTCAGGGCCCAAAACATCATCGAACTTGAAAAATTAAACCACCAAATCATTCAACGAATGCAGACCGGCATCGTTGTTACCGATGATTTTGGTAAAGTGAGGCTTCTGAATCAGGCGGCCTCGTCCCTGTTGAATGTTGATGATGAGCGACGCCTTCCGATGCAACTAAAACAGCGGCTGGATCAATGGCGAAACAACCCCAACATTAGAACCGATCCGTTTAAAACTTCGACCGCCGGAACCACGGTGCAAGCCAACTTTACACAACTTCAGAAAGACACCGGTGCCGGCATTCTGATATTCCTTGAAGACACCAGCAAAATCTCTCAACAAGCACAACAGATGAAGCTGGCCTCTCTAGGCCGGTTGACAGCAGGCATTGCCCATGAAATTAGAAACCCGCTTGGAGCTATCAGCCATGCAGCACAGCTTTTGGCGGAGTCTGATACACTCTCTCCCGCCGACACGAGGATGACTGATATCATTCAACGTCACTCTGGTCGCGTTAACGGTATTGTCGAAAACATCCTGCAACTCTCCCGTCGCAAACAACCCGAAGCCATTGAGAACAATATTAACGAGTGGCTGACCAAGTTTGTTCAGGACTACACGCTCTCTCATAGTCCTACACCGGAAATCAAGCTCGATCTGAGTATGGACAATCCAACGGCCCGTTTCGACCCCTCCCAGATCGAACAGGTTGTTACCAATCTGGTGGACAATGGTCTGCGATACAGCGAGAAGACCATGGGCAGACCGACACTTACCGTTTGTAGTGGAATCAATAAACGAAATGACCTAGCATTTATAGATATTATTGATCAGGGTCCCGGTATCCCGTTGGAGGATATGGAACACTTATTTGAACCCTTTTTCACCACCGAAAGTAGTGGAACGGGCCTGGGGCTCTATCTTTCAAGAGAGCTTTGCGAAAGCAATCAGGCACAACTCCACTACACGCCCAGCAGCAACGAGGGTGGCGGCAGCTGTTTCCGCATAACATTTGCCCATCACAAACGAATTATTTAGTGACCGATAGAATGACTATAAAATCCGCACTTATTGTTGACGACGAACCCGACATCAGAGAACTTCTGGAAATCACCCTGATGAGGATGGGAATTGACACTGTCAGTGCAGAAAACCTGACCCATGCCAAAGCCCTGCTTGAAAAGCAAGAGTTCAATCTCTGCCTCACCGACATGAACCTACCCGATGGAAGTGGAATCGATCTGGTTTGCCATATTCAACAACATTTCTCTCATATCCCGGTTGCCGTTATTACAGCCTACGGCAGTGTGGAAACCGCCATCACCTCCCTCAAGTCAGGTGCTTTTGACTTTGTTTCCAAACCGGTTGAACTTTCGAGATTACGCGAGCTGGTCAGCTCAGCATTGAAACTTACCGAAGAGAAAAAAGTCAGTCAGGAATCAAGCGAAGCCGAAAATTTACTATTAGGTGAGTCAGACGAGATGGACCGGCTTCGCAAGCAGATTCGCAAACTGGCTCGAAGTCAGGCCCCTGTCTATATCAGTGGCGAATCCGGCAGCGGTAAAGAACTGGTCGCCCGCATGATTCATTTACAGGGCCCCCGAGCGGATCACCCTTTTGTA
>JBFKTM010000005.1:0-17619 GCA_041636295.1 Oleiphilaceae bacterium | reverse complement strand
TTCAGTGAGTCGCCAAATTTATTCTGAACACTGTCTTTGAGTATGGTTCGTGAGACCAGAAAGGCGAGTGTCGCGCCAATAGTGCTGGCGAAAGAGACTAGAATAACCCCTTCAACCAGTCCGAAAATGGCGCCGCCGACTAACGTCATGACTGCTGCACCAGGTAGCGATAGACCAGTTACGGCTACATAAATGGCAAAGTAAATGAGTGCCGTCTGAATTGGGTGATCAATATGATAGGCGAGAATATTCTCTTTTTGCTGTGCAAAATAGTCCAGGCTCAAGTATTGGCCAAGGTCAAAATAAAAAAAACTTCCAATGAGCACTGCAACGCAGGAGAGCAGTAGTGCTTTCTTGAGATCCATAACGTATCCTTTACGACTTGATTGTTATTGGTAAATATTGGGCAAACGAGATCGAATAGTCGATATCCAATTAGTTAATAGTGCCCCTATAGACCGGTCGGCTGCCAATTTAGTTCCCTCAATGGCAGTCCGCCCTTATCGGTTTATTGATTACACCTGTGATAGGAGAATATCTGTTTGTCACATATCAATGATAGCCTGTTTACAAGTTTGTTATGCTTTTTTAACAACTAATGATCGGAATTCTGGAGATAAAAGTGTTTGAAGGTAATCAACGTCAGTTTCCTGCAACGCGAATGCGCCGAATGCGTTTTGATGGTTTTTCTCGACGTCTTATGCAAGAGAATAAACTCAGTGCAGATGACTTAATCTACCCGGTTTTTGTACTGGATGGTGAGAATCAGCGCGAAGCGGTTCCTTCCATGCCGGGTGTTGAGCGCCTGAGTATTGACCTGTTGTTAAAAGAGGCTGAAGAGTTGCTTGAGCTGGGGATTCCTGCTGTTGCGTTGTTCCCGGTGACGCCAGTTGAAGCCAAGTCGCTTGATGCCAGCGAGGCGTGGAACCCAGAAGGAATAGCGCAGCGAGCCGTCCGGGCGCTGAAAGCGAATTTCCCGGAATTGGGGGTTATCACTGATGTGGCACTGGACCCGTTTACCACCCACGGACAAGATGGCATTATTGATGAAAGTGGCTATGTGTTAAATGATGTCACTGTGGAGGCATTGAAGCGTCAGGCCCTCTCTCATGCTGAGGCTGGTGCCGATGTGGTGGCACCTTCCGATATGATGGATGGTCGCATTGGTGAAATCAGAAAAGTACTCGAAGAGAACGGTCACGTAAATACCCGAATTCTCTCCTATGCTGCCAAATATGCCTCGTCCTACTATGGTCCGTTTAGGGATGCGGTTGGTTCGTCGGGCAACTTGGGCAAGGGCAATAAGAAAAGTTATCAGATGGATCCGGCTAACAGTGATGAAGCGCTCCATGAGGTTGCTCTCGACCTTCAGGAAGGCGCAGATATGGTTATGGTGAAACCCGGTATGCCTTATCTCGATATTGTGCGTCGGGTGAAGTCTGAACTTCAGGTACCGACGTTTGTCTATCAGGTCAGTGGAGAGTATGCGATGCATGTGGCTGCTGCGCAGAATGGCTGGCTAGATCTGGATGCCGTGATGATGGAGTCATTATTGTGTATCAAACGTGCAGGGGCAGATGGTATTTTAACCTACTTTGCGAAACGGGCTGCACAACAGCTAAAAGCGGGCGTTTAGACAGCGCTGTAGGTAGTTGATAAAGGATGATTGAGGTGTTGAGTGACTGAGACGAAAGATAAAAAGGTAGCGTTGGACGATAAAGCACAGCCGTCAGCCATTGTGGCGTCTCAGGTTGATTCGCCGGAGCCTATACCAGAAATTGATTTAGGGTCTCATGACTACTACATAAATCGAGAACTCAGTCATCTTCAATTCAATTATCGGGTGCTGAAACAGGTAACAGATGAGAATCATCCACTCCTCAATCGAATGATGTTTTGCTGTATTTTCAGCAGCAACATGGATGAGTTTTTTGAGATTCGGGTTGCGGGTCTCAAGCATCAGATCAAATATGGGCGTGAAACTGTTGGACCTGACGGGTTGACGCCTGAACAGGTGTTGGAAGAGATCGACACCATTACACATGCCTTTGTTGATGAGCAGTACCGGATGCTCAACGAAGAGCTGATTCCTTCACTGCAGCGTGAGAATATTCGTTTTTTACGTCGTGGTGAGTGGAATGAACAGCAGGCCGAGTGGGTGGCCAACTATTTCGAAACTGAAATATTGCCGGTCATAAATCCCATCGGTCTCGACCCCTCACACCCCTTTCCTCGACTGGTTAACAAGAGCCTGAATTTCATTGTCGAGCTTGATGGTAAAGACGCCTTTGGTCGTGAGACGGGAATGGACATTGTTCCAGCTCCCCGCTCTTTACCTCGTCTGGTGAGATTCCCGGATGATGTGTGTGACGGGGGAGATAATCTCGTTTTTCTCTCATCCATGATTCACGAACATGCCGACAAGTTATTTCCTGGTATGGATGTGAAAGGGTGTTACCAGTTCCGTCTTACCCGTAATGCCGATCTGGTCCTGGCTCATGATGACATGGAAGATCTGGCATCGGCGCTACGTGGTGAACTATTAAGCCGTCGTTTTGGGGATGCGGTGCGACTGGAAGTGGCAGATAACTGCCCACAGGAGCTGGTGCAGTTTCTGCTGGATGAGTTTGGCCTGTCTGAACGTGAGCTGTATCAGGTGCGGGGGCCGGTCAACCTGACCCGATTGATGAATCTTGGCAATCTGATCAGTCGTAATGACCTGGCTTATCCAACCTTCACGCCGGGGTTGCCCAAGTCGCTTAGAAGTAAGCAGGATCTGTTCGCTGCTATCAGGCAGAAAGATATTTTGCTGCTGCACCCCTACCAGTCTTTTACACCGGTTGTCGATTTGTTAAGGCAGGCAGCGAAAGATCCGAGTGTGGTAGCCATTAAGCAAACCCTTTATCGTACAGGGGCCGATTCTGAAATCGTGGCGGCGCTGGTTGATGCCGCACGCCGGGGAACCGAAGTAACGGCGGTTATTGAGCTTCGTGCGCGCTTTGATGAGGCAGAAAACCTTGAATTGGCGAGTCGGTTGCAAGAGGCGGGTGTCATTGTAGTGTATGGCGTGGTTGGCTATAAAACCCATGCCAAGATGATCCTGATTGTGCGGCGCGAAGAGGGTGGGTTTAATCGCTATGTACATTTAGGTACTGGTAATTATCATGCTGGCAATGCTCGGCTGTATACCGATTATAGCTTTATGAGCAGTGATGACGCGCTAGCAAAAGATGTTCATAAGATATTTCAGCAGCTGACCGGGATGGGCAAGGCTCTCAAGATTAAAAAGTTGTATCACGCACCGTTTACTTTGCATAGCAAGATGATCGAACTGATCGAGCGTGAGGCAACAAATGCGTCGGAAGGCAAAAATGCCTATATTCTGATAAAGGTAAACTCCTTGACCGACCCGAAGGTGATGAAAGCGCTGTTTAAGGCTTCACAGGCGGGCGTCAAAATTGATCTGATTATTCGCGGAATCTGTTGTTTGCGCCCTGGGGTTCCGGGCGTGTCGGAAAATATAGTTGTTCGGTCCATTATTGGGCGCTTTCTTGAGCATACCCGAGTTTTCTACTTTGAGAATGATGGGAATCCGGAAGTGTATGGTTCCAGTGCTGACTGGATGATTAGAAACCTCGTGCATCGAGTGGAAACCTGCTTCCCCATTGAAGATAAGAAACTTGCGGCCCGGGTCAAGGATGAACTGGACTACTATCTGCGTGATAACTGCCAAAGTTGGATTTTACAGGCAGAAGGGGCGTATATTCAAAACCAGCCAGAGGAAGACGGTGAACGTATTAGCGTGCAGAAAACGCTTCTGGATACCTTGTCAGCCGTATAACTCTCTTTCTTAATAATTACGGACGTTAGTATGCACGATCATACGGGATTTTCTGGCGCTGCGCGCTCTATCATAATCCTGGCTGCCTTTGTTGTCGTGGCCGCCGGTATTAAAACCGCAGAGTCGTTAATGGTCACTTTTCTATTATCGGGCTTTTTTGCCATTATCTGTGCGCCGCCATTTATGTTTATGTTGCGCAAAGGCGTGCCAGATTGGCTGTCTCTGATGATTGTGGTTGTCGGCATCACCGCCATCCAACTGCTGTTTATTACCATTATCGCCTCGTCAGTAACAGACTTTTCACGGGATATCCCACTCTATCAAGAGCGGTTGCAACAGCTATTTGTTAACTTTGTGGCGACCATGGAGGGCTGGGGGGTCGATGTTCCGGAAAATGTAATTAAGCAGCACTTTGATCCGGGAGTGGTATTAAAAATTGCAGCCAATACGCTGGGAAGTCTGGGCGGAGTCTTATCCAACTCGTTTATGATTATTCTAACGGTAATCTTCATGTTGTTTGAAGGTTCCAACCTGCCCAACAAGTTACAGGCGGCCTTCGGTGAAGATAGTGCCCATATGGCTCATATCTCGCGATTTCTCGATAATGTTAAGAGTTATATGACGATCAAAACAGTGATTAGTTTAATGACCGGGTTGTTAATCTATATTTGGCTGTTGGTCGTTGGCGTTGATTATGCGCTACTGTGGGGGCTTGTGGCTTTCCTATTCAACTTTGTCCCCAATATTGGTTCCATTATTGCTGCGGTTCCCGCCGTGCTGTTAGCGCTGATACAGCTAGGGCCATTATCTGCGGTGTTTGCCGGGCTGGGGTATCTGGTTGCGAATATCGTGATGGGGAACGTGATTGAGCCACGGTATATGGGGCGTGGACTGGGTCTTTCGACGCTGGTGGTTTTTTTGTCATTAGTTTTTTGGGGGTGGATAATGGGGCCTGTGGGTATGTTGTTATCTGTGCCATTAACCATGCTACTGAAAATTGCCTTTGAGAGCAGTGATGATACTAAGTGGATTGCCATTATTATGGGGCCTGATATAAAAGAGTCATAGGTTGAGCTTTTAGGTTTCTGCTGCTGGCGAAGATAGGAGGAAGTGATGCATATTCGTTATTCGGTTAAAAAAACTACGCTATCTCCGCATCGGGTTGCTCTGGGTTTGGCTTTTTTACTTTTGCTGGGCCGTGTTCTGTCTGTTTCGGCAACCCCTGTTTATCTTAATGAATCAGTCGGAGACTTGAACGTAGGTATAGAAACCAGCCTTGTCGGCTTAAAGGGAATGGCCTTTATCGAGAATAAAGGGCCTGATGTCATTGCTTGTCAGGTAGTGTTTAGGAATGGCCCCGAGTTGCCGATTGTAAGGAAGGAACGAGTCAATCCGGGCGCTAAAAAAATGGTTTCTGCGACATTGAAGCGAGCCATCGTCAAGTTAACTATCGATGTTTCTTGCCAGAAAGAGTAACTGGCTTGTTTTAGGACGATTTGTTTCTGGTGAGATGTGTTTCGTTAAAAAAGATTACAAAGAAAAAGGCTAGACTGTGTTAGCCTCATAGCGGATGACTATGCCTGGGATTCGCTCGGGTAATGAATAGGTTCTTAATGTTGGAGTTCTTCAATGAATAAATGGGTAGGTGCAGGTTTGGTTGGGCTGGGAGTTGTTGCTCTTGGAGGGCCGTACCTGAGCGGCACGGAGGCGGAGTCACAGTATCATCAAATTGTTGACTATTTAAATGGTCAGGCAGGTATCAATGTCGTTACAGAGAGTTACCAGAAAGGCTATTTCGGTGCTGATGCGGTCACGGTGATCAAACTTGATCGAACTGAATTTGATAATGAGATGCCGCAGGAGGTAAAACTGAATACCCATTTCTCCCACGGCATCACTTCGGTGAAGGCGGTTTCACACTTTGTCTTGGACGAGTCCATGGAAGCTGAAGTGAAAACGTTTTTGGGCGATAAGCCCCCTGTAGAGGTGACCACCACCGTCAATCTCTTAGGTGACACCGCGGTCGTTGCGACAACACCTGAAATTGACTTCACTGACCCAGAGAGCGGCGAAAAAGTAGCCATCGCCGTGTTTGAAATGATGGTCAATATTCCATCCGATCACAAGCAGGTGACCGCTAGCGTTAATTGGCCTGGCATGAGTGTGACTGGCGAGGGAGGAGACTCCTTAGCAGTAGGGCAATTGACCATGCAGCAAACCGGCAGTCAGCTAACGGACTACCTCTGGACCAGTGATATGAGCATGTCTTTGGATTCCATTAGCGGCGTCGAAGAGGGTCAACATTTTAATCTGAATAAAATGAAACTGAGTTCGATTACTAAAGAGGCTGCTGCTGGTCGAGTTAACTCTGGTTTTGAAATGTCAATCGACAATGTCACGGTGAATGGTGAGGCGTATGAAAAGCAGAAGCTGGTCTTTTCTCTTCAAGACCTAGCTGTTGCAGAATTTGATGCGCTGATGGCAACCCTTGAAAAGCTGGAAGAAACCGCACAGATTGGTGACCCTCAGCAGCAAGCGATGGCCCAGATGGAGCATTTCGCACAAGTTGGGCAAAATGTTACTGCATTATTTAACAAGGGCTTGAAAATTGATATCTCCGAGCTGTTTGTAAGCACGCCTAAAGGTGAGGTGAACGGCAAACTGCATCTTGAGCAGCCGGCCGCTGATGCCGCTAATACTCAAGGCCCCGTCGTGTTGCTACAGACAACTAAAGGAGACTTATCTCTCTCTATACCGGCAATGTTGCTTGAAGCCGGCGGACCTGAAGTGCAACAGCAGTTACAGGCCTTGTTGGCCCAGAACTTTATTGTGAAGCAAGGGGATGTTTACAAGACGGAAGCACGGTTGGAAAATATGGTAATCAATGTTAATGGTACTGAGATTCCATTGCCGCCTTTGATGTAGGCATTTGTTAATACTTTAAATGCCGAAATGACGGGATTTATAAACGCTTTTAGCGCGCCCGTCATTTTGGTGTTGTTAGATGCCGGTAATTAAAAATCCGGCTCGATCAGCGGGGTGCCGGTCTGAAGGCGCTTCAAGTCTCTTTCTCGTTGCTGGCTGAGTTGCATGGCCCGGTTCATCTGCTCATTATAGAGTTCAAGCCATGTTCGAGAGCCAGGGACCATATGGGCTAAGTCATACATGCCTGATTTCATTGACTTGATAAACTCCTGATAGCTATTTTCCTGTTGCAACAGAATTTTCTGAAAGGTGGGGGCGTTACTATTTTCCAGCTGACTTCTTAAACCTGGGTAATCTTTCTCCAATTTACTGATAACCTGCTGTTGCGCTGCCAATTGAGCTTTGAGTTGGGCTAACTCCTGCTCCACTTGAACAAATGCTTCTTGTCCTACCAGTGCCTGGTCATCACTCATTCCCTGGATGATCATGGTGGTTAGTGTGACGGAGATTGCCACGATAAGCGTTAGTGCAAGTATTATCAGTACCACTTTATTGGCGGTGACACTTTTCTCCAGCAGTGAAATACGCTGCTCTTCCGACAGCTCTTCATGTTCCTCGGATCGTTCTCTCTCCGCCATCTATCTATACTCCAATAAGCGTTTCCATTAAATACTGACTTACAGTGTAGCTAAGAATAAAGAGTTTTAAAAATAATGAGATACGGTTGTTAGCTTTTGTCCTTTGTGAATAAACCAGATTAACTTCGGCAACCCGTAGAGGACTTAGCGGACAATCGCTTGTCCAACGCCTCTTGGGTCTGAAGCCGCTTCCACTTCACCGGTCGATTTGTTGTGGTAGATTGCCTGCATATTGCCGTATTGGCGATTCACATTCTTGAGTTGATGCCCACGTTCCAGCAGTGCTTGTTTTTCCGTCTCACTAAAGGTGTCGGGTTCGTGCTGTATAACGTCTGGCAGATATTGATGATGATAGCGGGGTGTCTGTACCCACTGATTGACCGGCTTCCCTTCCATATAGTCGAGTATCCCCAGTAACACCATCGTAATAATACGACTACCCCCAGGTGTGCCGATGATGGCGGATGAGTCTGCCGTTTCGATGATACTTGGTGTCATGCTTGATAGTGGGCGCTTGCCGGGGGCGATGGCATTCTGTTCATTGCCAACTAAACCATAGGCATTGGGAGTGCCTGGTTTTATGGAGAAATCATCCATCTCATTATTGAGCAATACGCCGGTTGATGCAGATGTAAAAGCGGAGCCAAAAGGGAGGTTAATACTTAGGGTTGCGGATACTTTGTTGCCCCACTTGTCCAATACGGACAGGTGGGTGGTATGGGTGCCACTATCGTCCATACGGGCGGGTGACAGTTGACTACTGGGTGTTGCCGTCGCCAGGTCGATATCTTTTGCAAGGGTATACAGATAAGAGGCTGTCGTGAGTTGGTGGTACGGGACATTAACATAGTCGGGGTCGCCTAACCATTCGGCTCTGTCACGATAAGCCCTGCGCATGATTTCAGTTATCAAATGGACTTTTTCCACTCGATCCATTTCGCTGGTGTCAAAACGCTCAAGTATCTTGAGCATCTGCTGCAGCGCAATACCGCCTGAGGATGGAGGTGGTGTCGTTATTATGGTGGCATCTTCGTAGTCAAAGATAATGGGGGCGCGTTCAACGATCCGATATTGGCTGAGGTCAGTTGTTGTCCAAATGCCTCCCGCTGCTCTTATGTCCGCCACCAACTGTTTGGCAATATCGCCTTCATAAAACCCTTTGTGGCCGTAACGGGCAAGCTGAGAAAGCGTGTTGGCGAGCGCCGTCTGCTTAACAATATATCCATCGGAAGGGATCTGACCATTTTGTAAAAACAGGTCTGCAGATGCAGGGTACTGGTTTAAGGCATTTTTCCGGTAGTGGGCTAGTTGCTGGTATTTTTTATCAACACGGAAACCCCGTTCAGCAATTCGGATAGCATCCGTCAGATTGGCTGATAAAGGTCTAATACCGTAGTGTTTCGATATATGTGCAAACGCTGCAGCTTGGCCGGGTATAGCGGCAGCCAGTGGACCATTGGTGGAAGGTTTGCCGGGCAGCAAGTCGCCATTGGTGTCGAGATACATATCTCTATGGGCTTGTTCCGGCGCTTGCTCTCTGGCGTCAATGATGATGGCTGAACCGTTTTTATCCAGAAGGGTCCAGAATCCGCCACCTCCCATGCCGGCACTGTATGGCTCGACAACCGCGAGAACGGCGGCTGCGGCAACGACCGCATCAAAGGCATTGCCACCCTGATCAAGGGCGCGGAAACCTGCCTGAGTGGCAAGTGGGTGTGCAGTGGCTACTGCCGCTTTGGATAGTATTGGTTGGTTGCTGGCACAACCAACCAATACTAAAAATAGCTGCAATATGGCAATTACGGTTAGGTGTCTAGCCTTCATCTTCCCAATCCCTGGTGGTCAGCATATTCTTGAGCGGCTTCCTAGTTACCAGTCAGTTTGTGATATTTCTCCATCAACTCTTCTTCTGTTTCCACATTGCTAGGATCAACGGGAATACAGTCAACCGGGCAGACCTGCTGACACTGTGGTTCATCATAGTGGCCCATGCACTCGGTGCACTTATCAGGGTCGATCTCATAGATCTCTTCCCCAGGGCTGATTGCTTCATTAGGACATTCTGGTTCACATACATCACAATTAATGCAGTCGTCAGTAATGATTAATGCCATTTCGAGTACCTCATTGAACGCCAGTCGACCACGAAGTCGGCTGGCTTTTTGGCGTTAATAGTAGATTAAAAGTTTATAAAGAGATTCGCTAGTGTTTAAAGTGCTCTTTTAATGCGTTATTCACCAGAGGATGAACAAACTCTGACACGTCTCCTCCAAGCGCTGCAATTTCGCGAATCAGCGTTGATGAAATATAGGAGAGGTGGTTGGCAGGGGTAAGAAATACACTTTCTACATTTGGGGCCAGCCGACGGTTCATATCTGCGAGCTGGAACTCATACTCAAAATCGGATACGGCTCGCAGGCCACGGAGAATGATGTTTGCATTTTTCTCACGCGCAAACTCGGCTAGCAAGTTGTTAAAACCAAGCACTTCAATATTATCAAGGTGGGCTAGGGTTTTTTGTGCCAGCTCTACACGTTGATCCAAGGGCAGCAAGGGGCTTTTTTTGGGACTTTCTGCGACGGCGAGAATGATTTTATCAAACATTTTCGACGCCCGCTCAACGAGATCAGAATGTCCGTTTGTAATGGGATCGAAGGTGCCAGGATAAACAACAATATTCATGTAGCGTTAGCCCAAAGAGTTAATCCGAAAATTGGGCTGAATCTTAACCAAATTAACACCACAGCACAAATGCTAAGCGTGAAAATCGAAAAGGCCGTCACGTGGACGGCCCTGTTTTTCATTCATTCTTAACGGATAAACAATGAGTAGACGGCTTTATGAAGTGCGGTGCCATGTGGTGGGTAGATGACCTTGCCACTGTTAATGCGTTGCTTGGCAAATACACCTTTGGCATTGGTAAAGGTACGGAAGCCTTCTTCACCGTGATAGTGGCCCATGCCCGAGGTGCCAACGCCACCAAAAGGCATGTCGTCTTGAGCGACGTGCATTAGTGTGTCGTTGATACAGACACCTCCCGAGTGTGTATTTTCCAGGACATGTTGCTGTGCATCTTTGTCATAGCCGAAATAGTAAAGCGCCAGAGGGTGAGGTCGCTCATTGATGAAATCCAGTGCTTCATCAATCTGGCTGTAGGGGACTACCGGAAGAATGGGGCCGAAGATCTCTTCCTGCATGACCAGCATCTTATCGTTGGCATTGAGGATTAGGTGTATCGGCAGTTTTCGAGTCCCTTCAGACAGGTTCTCGCTTGCGGGATTAACCTCGATAATTGTCGCGCCTTTATTGGTGGCATCTTCCAGATAATGCTTCAGTCGGTCCCGTTGCCGCTCATCAATGATACTGGTGAAATCATCGTTATTTTTGAGGGTAGGATACATCGTTGCAAAGCTCGCTTTGAATGACTCAATAAACTGCTCAATGCGATCCGAGGGGCACAACACATAATCAGGTGCTACACAGGTTTGTCCGGCATTAAACGCTTTACCAAAGGCAAGTCGCTCTGCTGCGTCTTTCATAGGGACGTCGGCAGAAATAATAGCCGGTGATTTTCCACCCAGCTCCAGGGTGACCGGGGTAAGGTTCTCCGCGGCTGCACGCATTACGTGACGACCTACTGATGTTGAGCCGGTAAATAGTAAGTGGCCCCATGGTTTTTTGGAAAACTCAATCGCCACATCAGCTTCACCAGTGATGACGCTGACCAGGTTTTCAGGGAATACTTCCTCAATCACCTCTTTAAATAACTGAGAGGTCTCAGGGGTGTATTCTGACATTTTAATCATGACCCGATTGCCTGCTGCCAAGGCACCTGTTAATGGGCCAGCCGCTAGGAATAGTGGGTAATTCCAAGGTACAATGATGCCCACCACACCGAGTGGCTGGTAGTGCACTTTGTTGGTTGCAGGCTGAAATAACAGTCCTACATGACGTTTTGATGGTTTCATCCACTTTGACAGGTTTTTCAATGCGTAATTAATGCCTTGGATGGCTGGCATCATTTCGGCCAGGATGGTTTCATCCTCTGAGCGACTACTAAAATCTTTGTTAATCGCAGTCAGAAATCGGTCCTGGTTTTTTAACAGGGCGTTCTTCAGTGTTTTTAAATGATCCTTGCGCTGCTCTAGTGTCGGCATAGGGTTCTTCCGATAAGCACTTTTTTGATCATCGAAAACTCGGTTCATATGCTGTATCTGTTTTTTACTTTCAGTAAGTTGAACAACATTTGTGACCATGAGCTGCCTCCATAATTACGCAAGCTGATTGGTTGTTTTTCTATCAAATATAGGTTTAATCTCGTCGCCCGAACATCCAATAGTGCCGATTTTTGATTGGGGCGGTTTTATATTTGAACACGTTTGTATAGTTATTATTAGAGCATATACTCTAATTAGTCAATAACTTTTTATTCGGAATAGCGATGGAGAATTTGTCTCTGGCTATATTTTTTTTGGTAGGACTTTTTATAATGTATAGTCGCAGAGCGGCCATTGGCGCTGTTCTTGTCGGTTGTATTTAGAGGTGGGGCACCTGGTTAACACTATATGAAAACAAGAGATAAAATTATTCTGGCCAGTCTTGAACTGTTCAACGAGAAGGGGGAACGAAATGTCACGACTAATCATATTGCGGCTGATCTAAATATATCTCCCGGTAATCTGTATTATCACTTTCGAAATAAATCCGACATTATCTATGAGATTTTTATCCAATATGAGTTGTTGGTTGATCACTATCTGCAGATTCCTGAAGAGCGGCCACTCAATCTTGATGATTTGATCTACTATCTAGAGTCTGTATTTGATGGTTTGTGGAGCTATCGCTTTTTTCACCGTGACCTGGAGTTTCTATTAGATAGTGATGAGCGGCTCAGAAAGGACTATCGGGCGTTTACCCTGCGTTGCCTGGATTGCATTGGAAAAATTCTGAAAGGATTGCAGAAGGGGCTCGATGGCGTTCTAAAAGATTTAGATGATGAGCATATCGAATCGATGGCACTTAATGTCTGGTTAGTTGTAACGAATTGGATGGCTTATTTGAAAACAGCCCATGCGGGCGAAGACAACAAGGCTATTAATAAGGTGATGTTGAAGCAGGGTATTTATCAGGTGCTCTCTTTTACGGTGCCTTATTTAACTTCAGCTTATGTTGAAGAGATCAAAAAACTACAGGATAAATATCGCCCCAATTCACGAGAGCTGGCCTAGCCGTAAGTGCGGTTACTAAAAAGGGTAGAGGTCGTTCTGATTGCCGTAAAGGTGGTGGGAACCTGATCGTGTTTTTGTGGTCATATATAGTGAGGCAAGTGGAGTGGGACGATCAGCCATTTCATTTTGTCTTCCTTGTTAGCTTCGAATGAGGCTAACATGCCGCAACTAAACCCTAGCGTCATTGCCCTGATAATTCTTATGGATCAGGGCTTTTTTTATGGGAGATTTAGTCAGTCGAAGATGGAGTGTCATTTTGGTCTTCGTTTTGAGTTTCTTCCAGTAGCCACTGATCAAGTTGGTTTTGAGCATTCTCGACACCACTCTTTTTAAGGCTGGAGAAGAGTATCACTGAGGCGAGATGTTCAAATGGTCTCAATGTAGACTTAACTTTGGCCAGCATGTTTTTAGCCGCCCCCGAACGCAATTTATCGGCCTTGGTGAGCAGTATTGATATGGGGAGCTGGCTCGCTTCTGCCCATTCCAGCATCATCATGTCAAAGTCCGATAGCGCGTTTCTAATATCCATAACCAGTATTAGCCCTTTCAGACTCTCGCGGGCATGGAGATATTCGTCCATATTCTGCTGCCACTCGGTTTGAACGTCTTTCGATACTTTAGCGTAGCCATACCCCGGTAAATCGACCAATCGACAGCCCGGAACATTTAAGGTAAAGAAGTTGATAAGCTGTGTTCGCCCTGGGGTTTTACTGGTGCGGGCCAATTTTGAGTTGTTGGTGATGGAGTTAATGGCTGATGACTTTCCCGCATTTGACCTGCCGGCAAAGGCCACCTCACTCCCAGTGTCTTCAGGGCAGAGGGCTAGCGTTGGAGCACTCATCAGGAATCTGGCACTGTTATACGATATTTTAGGTTTTTTATTTTCTACGGCAGGTTTTGTCACTAGAAATGGTCACTTGAAGTTGATTGATGGAGGATCTGTAATCAGAACACATTGATGAGACATTATATAGGGGTTTGTTTGTCGCTTCGAGTCAGTGGAGGTAGATAAATTTAACGGATTAAGGTGGTTTTTCGGCAGCTGGAGCCGATGAAAAGTGTTGCTAGGGTTTAATCGGAATTTTCATAGTGTATAATGCCGGATCGAATTTTCTACGTTATGCATAGCATGGCACTATTAAATAAAAGATTTGAAATAAAAGATTTGTCTAGTGCTTGCAGATAAAAGCAGAAGCAACTTTGCGGCAGGTCAAACTGTTGGATCTTGACGCGAGTACTATTGCTGACTATTTGTCGACGGCAATTCAAGTTTACTAATTATGAGATGATGAGAGAGTGTGGGGCTGACATGAAGAATATTATAGCAGGTCTTGTTTTAGCGATGGGCATTGCTGGCGTGGCTCAAGCGGGTGGTGATGCAACCGCAGGTCAGCAAAAGTCTGCAGTCTGTGCAGGGTGTCATGGCGCTGATGGAAATAGCATGGTTCCTACGTTCCCTAAGTTGGCTGGGCAAGGAGAGAAATACCTTGTTAAGCAGATGATCGACATCAAGAAGGGTGATAGGGCGGTTCCTGAAATGACGGGGCTGTTGGATAACCTGACAGATCAGGATTTTAACGACATTGCGGCCTATTTTGCTGCACAAAAGTCATCAATCGAACAAACCAAAGCGGAGTTAGTGGAAAAAGGTCAGTCAATGTACCGCGCGGGGAATATGGCGACAGGTGCGGCAGCTTGTACTGCATGTCATGGACCAACAGGACAGGGTAATGGTCCTGCGGCATTTCCAGCGCTATCCGGACAGTTCTCTGGCTATATAGCGACTCAGCTGAAGAAATTCCGTTCCGGCGAGCGAGCCAATGATGGCGATGCCAGAATGATGCGCGATATCGCAGCGAAGTTAAGTGATGCAGAAATTGAAGCGGTTGCCAGCTATGTGTCTGGTTTACACTAGGTAGCGGTAGTGCTTAGAAAACCCCTTCTATAAAGGGGTTTTTTTTTGCCTGAACATTGCTAAAGTTTAATGGTGTGCCTATATAATATTGCTAATATATTGATAACTGGTTTATTTTTAGCGTGCAATCGTTATTAAACGGGTGTTGTGGGTATTTCTATTTAGAAAAAAGGGTCGGATTAATGAGACGGTTATTGCTTAAGATTGTTTTAGTTGCGTGTATGTTACCACTATCATGGGTGACAACGGCTGTAATGGCGGAAGAGAGTGAGTGGGTCGCGGGAAAGCACTACAAGGTGCTTCCTTATCCTGTTCGTACGCGAGATGCTAGTAAAATAGAAGTGGTTGAGCTCTTTTGGTACGGTTGTCCTCACTGTTATCAATTTAACCCATTGGTTCATCACTGGGAGAAAGGGTTGGCAGATGATGTTGATTTTTGGTTATCTCCTGCGACCTTTGGAAAAGCGTGGGTTACTCATGCCCAGGCATTTTATGCAGCGCAAGCACTAGGAGTGCAAGATAGATTGCATCAGCCTTTGTTCGATGCCATTGCAAGAGATCGCCAGCCGTTAAATAGTGAAGATGCGTTGGCACGTTTTTTTACTGGTTACGGGGTTGAGGAGAAAGATTTTAAAAAGGCCTATAATTCATTTAGTGTAAAATCAAAAGTAGATCAGGCAAATGCACGGGGTCGGAGTTATCGAGCGACAGGCGTGCCTGCGTTAATTGTTAATGGTAAGTACCGCATCAGTGCATCGGAAGCGGGCAGTCATGAGAATATGTTAAAAGTGGCCGATTTTCTTATAGCTCAAGAAAGGGCTTCCATGGCAGCGCAGTAACTAAAGTATAAAGCATCATAAGTTTCAATTGCGACGGCCTCTTATTATAGGGGTCGTTCTTTAAAGAGGCCGTTTGTACGAAGCGTTTATGTATCGTGAACTTAGATCAAAGATCGATAATTATCGACGCAGTGGCATCACCAAAGTTCGGGGGCTCTCTTCCGGCATTGACTGTGGCGCAGCATTTGAGTCTCATCGCCACATCCGCCTGTTGACATTCAATATTCAGGTAGGCATTTCAACCTCATCTTATCGGCATTATCTAACCCGAAGCTGGCAGCACCTCTTACCGCATCGTGCTCGTACTGAAAATCTAAACAAGATCTCTATGCTGTTACAGCATTATGACGCCGTAGCACTGCAAGAGGTTGATGGGGGGAGTTTAAGAAGTGGATTTGTAAATCAGGTTCAGTATCTGGCGGAGATGGGGGGGTTCCCGTTCTGGTATCAGCAGCTCAATAGAGATCTGGGACGTGTTGCCCAGCATAGTAACGGGTTCCTAAGCCGTTTCCGTCCAATAAGTGTGGATGAGTATCGGCTGCCGGGGGTTATTCCTGGGCGTGGGGCGATTGTTATTAAATATGGTCGAGAAGATGATCCTTTGGTGCTGGTCGTTATGCATCTCTCTCTTAGTGCAAAAGCCCAGAATCGGCAATTGGGATTTATAAAGGAGCTGATCTCTGGTTATCGGCATGTGGTTTTGATGGGGGATATGAATACGCATGCGGAGCAGCTGCTTGAGAACTCGCCGCTTAAAGGTATGAGCCTGGTTTCATTGCCTGGAGGTGCCCACAGCTTCCCGAGCTGGCGACCTGACAAGGCGCTGGACCATATATTGGTTAGTCCGACGTTAAAGATTTTGAAGGCGGGTGTTGTGATGTACCCTGTATCTGATCACCTGCCAATTGGATTAGATGTTCTGTTACCTGAGGGGTATGCCGCCACAGCGGAATCCTGCTGATAGCGGCCTTATCTGTATGTACTGTGGTGCTTGAAGCGCTAAAAAATCTCTTCTGCAGTGATGCTGTCATCGGTTAACGGTCGTTGCTTCAAAGATTGTGACTCGGTAACAATGTCTTCAACTTGGGGTGCGTTTTCTTGCCGGAAAATTTCGAAAATGGTATTTGTATCGGTGCTACTGGCAAGCTTTCCACTCTCTGCATTGATTTTTACCGTTACCAGCCCTTCGGGCTGCTTCATTTCGGAATTTGGTATACCGGTCAGTGCGGTCCGCATGTAGTCAATCCAAATGGGGAGTGCTGCCGTCGCCCCGTACTCTCGTCTTCCTAGTGTTTTTGGCTGATCAAACCCCACCCAGACAGTGGTTTCCAGGTTAGTATTGAAACCTGAGAACCAAGCGTCTTTCTGGTCGTTAGTCGTGCCAGTTTTGCCGGCCAGGTCGGTGCGCTTAAGTTGTTGAGCTCGTCGGCCTGTGCCTTGCTTTATGACGTCCTTCAATATGCTGTGCATTATATAGACGGTTCGTTCGTCCAGAACGCGTTGCGCTTGGTGGTAGGGTTGTTGAACCGGTTCTGCTAGTGACTCGGCCTCACCAGTGTTATCCAATGATTCGTTCTGTGAGAGAGCTGCTTCCGTGATTTCCATCGCAGGACTGTTGTCTGCTGTGGTCTCGTTGGCTTTTGTTAGGGCATGAAAACGGTCAATTGCTTCAGGTGTTAGCGACGGCACTGCCTGGAAAAGCGTGTTTCCTTCGCTATCTTCAACCTTTTCTATAAAGTATGGCTTGGTTTGATAGCCGCCATTGGCGATAGTGCTATAGCCTGTAGCTACCTCCATTGGGGTGATGCCGGCGCTGCCAAGCGCTAGAGACAGGTCACTTGGTAATTTGCCGCTGTCAAAGCCGAATCGGCTAACAAAGTTGCGGGTGGTATTGACGCCCGTTTTTTTCAGTAGGCGAATGGAGACCAGATTGCGTGACTTGTAGAGGGCTGTTCTCAGTCGAGTGGGGCCATAGAACTTTCCGCTAGAATTCTCCGGGCGCCAGGAGTCTTCCAGATTTTTATCCTCAAAGACAATAGGGGCGTCGTTGATTAATGTGGCTGCGGTTGACCCGTTTTCCAGGGCTGCTAAATAAATAAAGGGTTTAAAGTTTGAGCCGGGCTGGCGCTCAGCCTGTAAGGCGCGATTGTATTTGCTCTGTGCAAAGTCATATCCGCCAACCAGGGCTCTGATTGACCCGGTCGATGGTTCGATGGATACCAGGGTGCCCTGA
>JBFKTM010000004.1:0-18119 GCA_041636295.1 Oleiphilaceae bacterium | reverse complement strand
AGTGGGCACCAGTTCCCCCGGTAGAAGATTAATAACGAGGGCTGCCCTTGAAACACCGCAGACGATACGGTATTACCCGCCTCATCTTCCAGCTCAAACGACGGTAGCTTTTCACCCGGTTTCAAAAACGTGGCGTTATCACGTTGAAACCGTGAGTACCAATAGACATACAGCAAAGTGCCCAGCACCCCCACACCAACACCATAAAACAGCTGTGTGATAAATGATTCGTTCTGCCAACCCAGCAGGACCACCACTCCCCCGCCTATCCAGCTAGTCAGTTGAAAGCCCACTAAATTGGGGCTGGTTCTTACCACATCATCCAGAAACAGCCGGACAAAGAAAAACAGCATCGGCCAGACGGCTACAGCCACACCACTCCAACCGCTCATTAGTCCACTCTGCCACAGCCCCACCCCGGCATGGACAGAGGCCACCGCTAACAGGGTTACATAAACTGAGATGTATATTGATTTGAACAAGTTATTCATAATTCGCACGTCCTGATTAATCAAAAACCGTAAGTGATATCGCGATCATCTGGCGCAGTGAAGCTTCGCTTCGTCCCTCCCTGGCAGCCACCCGAAGCCCTTTGGTCAACGTCATGAAGTAGGCTGCCAGCCCATGAGGATCAACCGCTTGTTTTAGTGCCCCTCGCTCTTGAGCGGCCTCAAAACAGCGTTCAAAGGCTTGTTCCACCTCGGCCAGCTTGGACGCGGCGATTGTCGCTAACTCCTCGTCGAGCCCGGACTGCCCCAGAATAGTATTGACCAGCAGACACCCATTCATGCGCTGTTCTGCCGGCAGTGCAAAAAAGACCAGATTGTAAAATTGCCTCACGGCTTCTTTCGGATCTAATAGTTGCCGCAGTGGCGTGCAAGCGACTCCGGCAAGTGTCCCAAAGTGGTCCAATGCCTGAACAAACAAAGCCCTCTTATCACCAAAGGCGGAATAGAGGCTACTGCGGTTAAGCCCCATACAACTAAGAATCTGCTGTACCGAAGTACCTTCGTAACCTTGCCGCCAGAACAGCTGAGTCACATCAGCCAAGGCTTTCTGCTTGTTAAATGTTAGTGGTCTCATGGGGGTTACTACGCCTACTCAACAATACTGGAACACTCATTCCAATACATTTAAACATACAGGAACGATCATTCCAATACCGAATTAGCAATTAAATTTGACCAAATAAGATGAATCATGATTCACTACTTAACAAATGAATAACAATTCATATTATTAATTTTAAACGAGTGAGAGCGTTCAATGGCTTACAGAGAAACCGAGAAGACCAAAGCCAAGAAGGCCGAGATACGCGAACGCATCCTGTTGGCAGCCCATAGCCTGGTGGTAAAAGGCGGCTTCCGTGAAGCCTCGGTCAGTGCTATCGCCAAACAGGCGGGGGTTGCTACCGGCAGCGTATATAGTCATTTTCCTTCGAAGTCCGACCTGTTTTCAGAGGTGTTTCGCTCGGCAACGGAGCGGGAAGTCAACAAAGTGGCCGAAGCCGTGCATCAGGATGGTTCGGTCACAAAGCGGTTGGTCGCGGCGGTCTACTGTTTTTCGAAACGCGCCCTGAAATCGCCCCGACTGGCCTGGGCACTCATTGCGGAGCCGGTTGATCCACAGGTTGATGCTGACCGGCTACTCTACCGTCATGCCTATGCCGAACTGTTTGAAGCCCTGTTAGAAGAAGGCATCCATTCCGGCGAACTGCCACTGCAAAGCAAATCGGTCAGTGCCGCCGCACTGGTGGGGATTATGGCCGAAACGCTGGTTGGCCCCCTCTCTCCCCCTAGTCGTAGAGAGTTACATGACAACGCAACACCATCCATTCTGGACGAAGATAAACTTATTGATTCAATTGCCCGTTTCTGTGTGCAAGCAGTAACCGGCAAGGAGCATAGACTATGAACGCACCGCAAGAGATTAAATTGGCTGACCGATATTTTGCCAATACCCATACGGTGGAGAACCAGCCGCCCGAGCTGGAGAATTACAACCTTTTCGAGCAAGACCAAGCCCTCAAAGAGGCGGTAGAGCGAGAAGGGGCAAGCTGGGCTACACAGGAGATATCTTCATTTGGCCAAAAGGTTGGAGAGGCCCGCTATATTGAGCTGGGATTTCAGGCAAATGAGAACAAACCGGTGCTCCATACCCATGATCGATTTGGCCACCGCATTGACCTGGTTAAGTTCCACCCGGCCTACCATGAACTAATGCGAACTTCCATTGAGAATGGCCTGCACTCGTCACCCTGGACAGACCCAAAACCCGGCGCAAATGTCGCCCGAAGCGCCAAGTGTTATCTGCAAACCCAGATCGAGGCGGCACACGGCTGTCCGATCACCATGACCTTTGCCTCCATTCCGTCACTACGTACGCAACCTGACCTGGCCAGAATATGGGAGCCACTGATCACTGCTCGCCATTACGATGAAGCCAATGTTCCTGTTTCGCAAAAACAGGGCGTAACCATTGGCATGGCGATGACCGAAAAACAAGGCGGGTCTGATGTCAGGGCTAACTCCACCAAGGCCTTCCCTCTCGAACAGCCCGGCCCGGGCCAGCTGTATGAACTGGTTGGCCATAAGTACTTTGTCTCGGCCCCCATGTGCGACGCCTTTTTGGTGCTGGCACAAGCGCCGGGGGGGCTCTCTTGCTTCTTGGTTCCGCGCTGGCGTCCGGACGGCAGCAAAAATCCACTGCAGGTTTTACGCTTGAAAGACAAGATGGGCAATGTCGCCAACGCGTCCAGTGAAACCGAACTGCGGGGTGCGCTGGCCTGGATGGTGGGCGAAGAGGGGCGTGGGGTAAGAACTATCATTGAGATGGTCTCGCTCACCCGTTTTGACTGTATGATGGGGTCATCAGCCGGTCAGCGTCTAGCGGTTGCCCATGCCACCCACCACACTCACTATCGTGCCGCCTTCGGTGCCAAGCTCGACCAGCAGCCGCTAATGCAAAACGTGCTGGCAGACCTGGCCCTGGAGCAGGAAGGTTCTCTGGCCTTTACCATGCGAATCGCACGGGCATTAGACAACCAGCACGACGAATCAGAACAACTGCTGATGCGCCTGGGTACTGCGGTAGGCAAATACTGGATATGCAAACGCACCCCGAATCATGCCTATGAGGCGATGGAGTGCATTGGTGGTAGTGGTGTAATGGAGAACAGCATTTTCCCACGGATGTTCCGCGAGTCGCCGGTAAATGCTATTTGGGAAGGCAGCGGCAACGTTCAATGCCTGGATGTGTTACGCGCCATTACCAAAACGCCGGCGGTCATTGATATATTCTTTAATGAAGTAGATAAAGCCCAGGGAGCCAACCGCACCCTCGACCAGTTTGTCGGCAAGCTCAAAAAAGAGTTTACCAATCTGAGCGATATAGAATATCGTGCACGCAATATTGTCGACCGTCTCGCATTAGCGATACAAGGTTCTTTATTAGTACGAAACGGGAACAGTATGATAAGCGATCTATTTTGCGCCTCACGTATGCAAGATAACGGAGGCCACAATTTTGGCACTATGCCAAAGGAGGGGAATTGCGCTTCAATTATTGAACGTGCAAGACCTACATTGGAAAAATAAATAACAACAATAACAACCTTTCCACAAGCGCCTTCGGGCGCTTTTTTATTGAATCCCCCTCCCCCGTCAAATCTAACATTGATTTAACTTGAATCCTTCGCATTCATCGTTAGGATGCCTGTAGACAACCCACTTAATCATCTCAAAAGACCAAAACCATGAACGATAATCAAAGACAACAGAATCGCAGCAAATTCATCTTCGCCTTTGCCGCCTTTGCATTCGGCATGCTGATATCGGCAACCATCATGAATGCCTCCAAAGAGAAAAAACCTGAAGAGCAGGCCGCCCTGATCTCCTATAAAGGTAACGACTATTCACTTAGTAATCTTCCTACCAGTATTGCCATGCCTTACTACGAAATGGCACAAGAGCATTACGAAAGGCAGCAAGCACTCCTTGAAGAAGCCGCGATTCAGCTAGCCACTGCCGATATGGCAAAAAAAGAGCAGATTAGCGAAGAAGCCGCCAGAGAGCGCCTTTTACAGGTTGCGGCTCCGACCGAGCAAGAGATCAATGGTTTCTTTGATGCCAATAAAGATCGGATTAATAAACCACTCTATGAAATAAAAGACGATATCAGTCAGTATTTGAAACAACAAAAAGCCAGAGAGAAGCGCTTTGCATTACTTGATAGCCTGGCCCAGAAAGGCGACTTCGCGCTGCTCATTCAACCGCCCATGTCTCCCACCGTCAGCATTGATACCACCGGCTATCCAACCATAGGAAGCCCCAATGCCAAAGTAAAAATTGTAGAGTTTGCCGACTACCAGTGCCCCCACTGCAAAGAAGCCAGCCACAGCCTGCATAAGCTGCTGGAAGAGTATAAGGATCAAATCCAGTTGACCTATATGGACTTCCCCATTAACCGCTCCGGTATTTCACGTAAGGTCGCCGAAGGCGCCGTATGTGCCGATCAGCAAGGCAAATTCTGGGAGTACAACCAACTGGCATTTGAACAGCAAAGCGAGCTGAGCAATGAATCCCCTGCGGCGATGGCCAACGAATTAAAGCTCGATACGACCCTATTTAACAGCTGTATCGCCAGCCCAGAGACCGCCCAAAAGGTAAAACGGTCAGAGCGGCAGGCAATCGAACTGGGTGTTCGTGGTACACCGGCGATCTACATCAACGGCCGAAAGCTCGAAGGTCATGATTTCGACCAGGCGATTAGAAAGGCTGTGACGGAGCAACTGTAGACATAAGCGGTCATAAAAAAAGCCAGCACGTTTAATTGCTGGCTTTTTATCGGAGCTTACAGCTCAACACCCTTAACCTAAGAGCCCTCTGTAGGTCGGGTTTTAACCCGACAATGGTTACCGTCAAAATACTGATTTGTCGGGTTACCAAAAGTAGGCGCTTTAAGCGAAAGCTACAAAAGCTAAGTTAACAACATTGACTTGTAGTTCGGGTTTTAACCCGACACTCCACTGAAAAAACTTCTTCATTACCATTGAATCGGCGCATCACTTGATCCCGCTGTTGGCCTGACCGACTTACTCTTTTGAATATCGTCCGACGTTGAAACCGGTTTAAGCAGGCGAACAACCGCCCCTTTTTCAACCTTGTCCAACTCGCCCTCAGACAACTCGGCAATAGCGTACTTCGGCAGGACGGTAACAACCGAAAGCGCTCCCGTTTTTTTACCGTCAACCTTGATCGGCATACCGGTATCCGGGTCAGTCAGCGTTCGGCCGTTAGTAAACAGGGCAAAGACATCACCTTCTTTGATGCGAGACTGCCCCTGATTAAGGTAGATCTCCTCTTTACTCACGATATCCATCACTTTAACCGGATAGATCACATCCATAATGCCCGCCACGAGACGCTCTGCAACCTTATCCAGCGTTGTCGTGGTATTTTCATCCTCAGTACGCTCGATGGACTCAATCAACGTATCTGCCCACAACACCTTCTGCGTTGCCACCTCAATCACCTGGTAAGAGAGATCAACCCGGTCGATTTTTTTAACCTTGGCCATACCATAGAACGTCTTTTTCTCTACCTTGGTCGACAGGTCATGAATGTTACCGACCACCATAAAGTCCGCACCAACCACCTGTCCCAAACGGCTGGCTTCACGGGCCGGCACATTATCCGAGGAGAGCAGCGCTTTTTCCGACGAGAACTCACTGCCATAACTACGATTAACTACGGCAAACTGTTGTGTCTGGGTTAATGATGTTTGAATTCGGTCGCGAATACGCCCAGACATCTGATAACCGCTACTGGGCTTGCCCATGTCATCGATGGAGAACGTTGCGTGCGAAAACCTAAAGGGCATAACCGCAATGCTGGAGCGCTTGTCATCTTTCATGGCAGATTGATGCATCGGGATTTTGGCAGCAATGGTTACCGCCCATACATCATTATTGTCTTTTGGCTTCTTAACATCAGTGACCTGATAGGAGTCGACCCACCCTTTTGAGCGGGTAAAAATATCCTCCTCCACGCCTACGGTTGCACTTTTTTTCTCTACCGAGTCTTTTACTAAATGTTGAAAATCGAGTTTAAGCTGCTTTTCAGTACCGACCTGTAAACCTCTTACCTGCCTGACTGCATCCATCAATGCGGCGGCGAGTGCTGCTTGGTAGTCATCGCCATACCCCGTGGTTGTTTTCTCAACCAGTTCGGTTTTGGCAAATACACTGAACGGAATCAGCAGAGCAATAATCAATCGTTGTAGATGCTTTTTCATCCTGGAAACTCGCATTAAAATAGTATTTTGAGCTTGTTAAAAACACAAAAAGCCGGGATTTCAGTCCCGGCCTTTATGGTTAACGCTTATAGCGACATAAACGACTTTTCACCGGTTTTGCGGATCTCTTTCTCACCCGCCCACTCCATAATACCGCTTTCAAGGTTTAACAACTTGAGCGTGAATTTGTAGTAGACATCCTGTGCACTGCTGTTACGTTTTACGATGCTGGACATATTACCGTACAACATAAACTCAGCGCCGGTCTGCTTACCAAAGGCCACAGCCTTACTTGGGTCAACCATACCGCTATCGATCTGGAACTGCATCTGTTCTTGTACTGCTTTTACCGCTGTCATATCGACAAAACGAAACTTACCAGATTGCAACAGCTTGGTTTGAATGGTGTCAGTAATTGATTCGGTATCAATGTGCTCTGTGGTCTTGTTTTTAATTTTATCAACAAAGACTACAGGGCGACGGTTAGCCGTCTCCTGCACAATCGGCGGGAAGGTCACCAGATCATCAACCAGTTTGGCGGCGATGGTCTGTAAGTCGGTAGACCCGAATCCCAGGGTGGTGGTCTCTACCGAGGTGGCATCACCATACTGAATTTTTGGACCACTGGCACAGGACGCCAAGATCAGCCCAGCCATTATAACTGCTACAAGCTTTACAAATTTCATCGATTTCTCCATTTTTTAGTGAGGTGTTCAATCCTGAACCAGGATTTTGAAAGAGTTTACGGTCGGGTTAGGCGCAACACCCTGAACAGTTTTGCTTTCATAAGGCGTGATGCTAATAGGTGTCCAGGGGCGCCCATCAATCGCCACCTCGAACCCGTTCTTATCCAACCATTTAAATTTATATTGGAAATTAAGCTGTTTTCTCGAGTCGTTTTTAATGGAAACTTGCGCTTTTAGCAGGTTTCCGACAAACCCCGTTTTGGTATCGGCAATCGACAAGCTATCAGATAGCAAGCCACTATTCGATTCGATAATCTGGGTTGTTCCATCATCGTTAACGGTTACCGTTGCCGTTTCATTAACCGCACACCCCATCATTATCCCGGATAGGCCGGCAAGCATCGCGGTTCTTACCAGTGCTTTTCGCATATTTTCTCTCCTTGTTAATTAAATATGAACGCTGTTTTTACAGTGGGTAGACCTGTTTTTTTATAGTGAATACACTTGTGCTATCAGTCGGTTGTTAGCATTAACAATCCTGACAAATGTCGTCCGGCTTGGCCTGACCTCTAAAGACACTTTAGTCTGGGCCAACGGCGTTGAGAAGTTAATTTCCTGCGCACCCTCCTCTAAATTAAACCGCATCACTTGCGCAGTATGGGGCAAAGTCAGCCAACTGCGCCGGTCCGCACTTTCGGAGATGATATTGTAGGCACTGGCCGCCAATTGGCCCGCCCATCCGCCTTGCTGACCTGCCTGCTTCTGCAACTCATACTTGGCATAGGCTCTCAATGCCTGACGCACCAACAACTGAGGAATCTGCTCTTTCAGGTCTTTCACCGCCAATGCACCGACATCGGCTACGACTTCCGACACACCCAGCTCATTAAATTGCTGATCCATGGCTCTCAATGGCTGACTAACGGGCCAGCTATCGGTACTGTAGTATGGAAATGCCATTGAAATCAAACCGCCATCAAAGGTTGGAATCGGTATTTTGATTTCACTTTTGGCAGGAACAAAACCATCTTCAAAGAACACCACCACGACGCCTTGATTGTCACCTGGCTCATTCAGGTCGGCACGTTCAGGACGATCGCCCAGTTTTTTGGAGACTCGAGCAATATCCTGCTGGATAAAGTCAATGTCTGGGTTAATTTCAAATGCTTTTTTATAGTCTACCAGGGCCGAGTTCAGTTCCCCAGCCGCCTCCCAAAAGGTGGCCGACGCATAAAAAGTGTAGGCATTTTGAAACGAGCTCTTCACTTTGCCCGCAACCGTATCCAAACCAGAAAACGGTTGAGAAAGCACCCCGACATCAATACTGTTCTCTTCTGCCTCTTCATAGGCTTCTGCCACTTCTTTTTCATGCTTTTCCAGCAGAATGCGCTGCTCTAGCGCCACTTTTCTAAACTCTACTGCCGCGCCATCAAAGTCACGCTCACCAAGGTAATTAAAGGCCTGGTGATGATGGGTAAAAATTCGCTCATAGCCAGCCCCCTTATAGGGTATGGCATTATCATTGGTTAGTAG
The DNA here is from genome assembly GCA_041636295.1 of Oleiphilaceae bacterium. Classification (GTDB taxonomy): domain Bacteria; phylum Pseudomonadota; class Gammaproteobacteria; order Pseudomonadales; family Oleiphilaceae; genus Alkalimarinus. The sequence continues at coordinate 9,606 of JBFKTM010000004.1, read as the reverse complement.
TGAAGCACCTTGCGCGGCCATATCGGAAACTTCTATCGTTGCCGCCAGATCCTGCTCTTCAAACCGCGAAATAACCAGTTGAAAGTCAGACTTACTATCCTCAAAGTACGAATTCAATTGATTGATTCGCCCCCGCTCCATCATATAGAGCATGGCATCAGCCCCTTCCCGCTCCTCATTAAGGTCTGCGAGCACCTTGTCGATGCCAACAACCCGCTCACTGTTACTCATCGTGAGTGCTTGTTGAAAGGCTTGTGCCTGAGTCGGATATGGGCTAAAAAGCGATGAGGTCGCACACCCTTGGGTCAAGAAAAAAAGTATTGATACCGATATCCCACGGCACATGGGTTTTAATCCATCCATTGATTAAATGTCTCCTACATAACAGCTAGGCAAATAGTTCGTTAGTAAATCAGGTAAGACATTATCACTATCAAGCCTCGTCTGCTTTAAGAGATATTGCTACACTTTTAACTAATGCGTTAATACGCCCAAAATTATAACGTTATCTATCAAACCAATGCACCATATACTCGAACTTATCATCACTTTTCAACTACCTGGCTGCGACTCACTCAAGGATAAGCGTCGACGCCTGGGGGGCATGAAAGATCGCTTTGGTAAACGTGCCGACATTGCCGTTAGGGAGTGTGGCCTGCATGAAGATACGCAACGTGGACAGTGGGCCTTTGTTATCGTTGCAGAGAATCGCCGGTTGGCTGACAAAATTGCCCAGAAACTGGAGCAGGAGATTATCGAAATCATCGATGCCAACATCATCTCGGTAGAACGCCAGTTTCTCTAATAAGAATCCGAATAAAAGACGTCTCTTTCTGATCACCCCGTAGCGATATTGGGCACTTATATCTGCAACTGGTGACTAAAGCGCCCCCTCTGGTTATCTCATCCGCGACAGTCTATACTACGGCCCGTTATTTAATGATGAAACCGATTTTCACTGTCAATCTGAACCAGTCGAGCACGTAGCAGAAGTCAGTCGTTCACACTCGAAGATAAGCCTATGCCGCAACAAAAAAAGCTGGCGCAAGCTAGCATCAAAAGCATGTACCGGGTATTCACTGTGCCCGAGGCACCCGATTCTACACTGAGTCAGATTGACAAAAACATATCTCGAAACCTGACCGGTTTCCTGCAGGATCATATTGTTGCAGTAGAAAAAGACCTGGTTGAAGTAGAAAAAGACTTTTCTGACTCCAAAATTCCTGACAAGCCCATTTTTGTCTCGGAACAAACCCAGTTTCTGCTAGACAAACTGGTCGCTCAGTCAGTTCATACGGCATCCCCCAGCTTCGTCGGCCACATGACCTCGGCACTGCCTTATTTCATGTTGCCGCTCTCCAAGATCATGATAGCCCTCAATCAAAACCTGGTAAAAACAGAGACCTCCAAAGCTTTCACCCCAATGGAGCGCCAGGTAACAGGGATGCTGCATCGCTTAATCTATGAACAAGATACCGCTTTCTATAAGCGCTGGATGCACGACTCACACTACGCCCTGGGCTCAATGACATCGGGCGGTACCATCGCCAATATAACCGCATTATGGGCCGCACGAAACCTCGCCTTTCCCGCCGAAGGAAGCTTCAGGGGCATTAACCAACAAGGATTATTTAAAGCGCTTCGCTACTATGGCTATGAGGGAGCGGCAATTCTGGTATCGAAGCGGGGCCACTACTCGCTGAGCAAAGCGGCGGATATTCTTGGCATTGGCAGAGAGAGCCTTATCGCTATCGATACTGATGAAGATAATCGTATTCAGCTCGACCAGCTCAGGCAAACGTGTATTGGGCTGCAAAACGACAAAATTAAGATTATTGCCATAGTCGGTATCGCAGGTACCACTGAAACCGGCAACGTTGATCCACTTGAAGAGCTGGCAGAGATTGCCCGGGAGTTCAAAGCGCATTTCCATGTTGATGCGGCATGGGGAGGCCCAACGTTATTTTCCCGCGAGAATAAACATCTCTTGCGCGGCATAGAAAAAGCCGATTCGGTCACCCTTGATGCCCACAAACAACTCTATGTGCCGATGGGTTCCGGATTAGTCGTATTTAAAGACCCAACCCAGCTTGCGGCTATCGAACACCACGCCCAATATGTGATTCGTAAGGGCTCAAAAGATTTGGGGAGTACCACATTGGAAGGTTCTCGCCCGGGCATGGCAATGCTGATCCACTCGGGGCTTAAAATTATTGGCCGCGAAGGGTACGAGATCCTTATTAACCAGGGAATCGAGAAGGCCCGCGCCTTCGCAGAGTTAATTGATCAAAATGAAGAATTTGAGCTGATCACCAAACCGGAACTTAATATATTAACCTATCGATATCGCCCTCACTGGGTTAGCGCAACATTAGAGAACAGCTCACCTGCGCAAGCTGAACGAATTAATAGCCATCTCAATAGAATTACTAAATACATACAAAAAGCCCAACGTGAACATGGCCGGGCTTTCGTCTCACGAACACGGTTAGAACCGCTGCGCTACAACCAGTTCCCTTGTGTGGTTTTCCGCGTAGTATTGGCTAATCCGCTGACCACTATGGAGATTCTGCAAGAGATATTGGTCGAGCAGCAGCAAATCGCTCAGGAAGATAAGATTGCCGGTGAGATTGCAGCGCTGGAAAAGCTATGCAAACAGGCAAGCGGGCCCAAATAGGCGCGTTGGTGAAATGCCAAGTAAAGCATCACTAATTAAAAACCTTAAGCTCGAACCCCATATTGAGGGCGGCTATTTTCGACGCACATTCGAGTCACCTCATCGCACCGAGGAGCAACGGCTCGCGATGACTTCAATTTACTATTTGCTTACCGATGAGGCCCCCATCGGACATTTCCATAAGAACCGCTCTGATATTATTCATTTTTTTCACTCGGGTTCACCAATCACCTACCACCTGTTGAGCCCGACAGGCGTTCTGACCCAGACAACTCTCGGTCCAGACCCCGATCAAGGGCATCAATTTCAACTATTGGTAAAAGGGGGCTACTGGAAGGCCAGTCAGCTATCGGAAGGAGAGTATGGACTTATTAGCGAAGCTGTCTGTCCGGGTTTTGAATACAGCGACATGCAACTGGCATCTAAAGAGCTATTTCTAGCCCAGTATCCGGCCCTTTTGAGCGGGTTAGAACATCTGATAAAAGTGTAAAGCCTCTCCGCAGCAACTCTGGCTGGAAAAGTTTACAGAGAGGCCCACTATTTTTAGTAGAGTGCCGACTCGTCTTCAAGCACGTCTTTTATTATTTCAAGAAATATACGGTCAGCATCACTATGAATTTCTGGAATTCTAACAATGGTTTCCGCACTAATTGCAGCCGCCATCTTGGTATCCGCATCTGGCTCATTCTTTAGCTGGCGAGCGATCTCCATGCATTTACTGGCCACCGTCGGATCACTCAATACCTTCTTAATAAAAACACTTAATTCTGCAATTACTTTAGCCTGACGGCTCTCTTCAGCACTACTCATTCGGGCACTCCTGACAATTCATTTAACGAGCGAGCAAGTACCGACACAGTACTCCTCGAACCATGGCTAATGTTTGCACCATAGAAATTACTAATTATTATAACCACTTACTAACGAGTAAAACTAGAAAATCATTTAACCATCATATTTACCCGCTGCATACTCTATTGCGGCCACTCTCTTTCGCCTGATATAGGTGCTTATCTGCTTTTTCCAGCAGCGCTTCTGGCCGCTGTCCCGCCTCTTTTGCTGCCACACCAATACTTATCGTGACATGGTCTGCCGTGACAGAACGCTCATGTTTCAACCACTGACTGGCGACAGCTTCACGCAATCGTTCAGCGACTAACTTTGCACCGTCCAATGCCGTATTGGGCAGCAGAACAACAAACTCCTCGCCACCATATCGAGCAATAATATCCACAGGTCGAAGCAGGCCTTGCAATAAGGCTTTGGCCACACATCTAAGACAATCATCCCCCGCTAAATGACCGTATAGATCGTTATAAGCCTTAAAAAAGTCAACATCAATCAACGCAACCGAGAGCGGCTCATTTTCACGACTAGCCCTTCCCCACTCTCTGCTATAGGCCATTGTAAAACCACGACGATTGGAGAGTTCGGTAAGTGCATCAATATGGGCTAAACGCAACAATTCGTTATTGGCTTGCTGTAACTGCTCTTGGACCAATGCAATGCGTCCCATTGCCTTAACCATCGACTGCAGAACAGCGCCATTGACCGGTTTGGTTAAATAAGCGTCACCACCCGCTTTAATCCCCTCAACAAAGTGTTGATCTGACGTGTTTGAACTAAAAAAAACGATCGGCAACCATGTATCTGACAACCTGGCTCTCATTCTTCGAGTTGTCTCAAAACCATCAATACCTGGAAGCTCTATATCCATCAAGACCAGATCAATGCGCTCTTTATCAAATAGCTCTAATGCACTCTCTCCACTGTCGGCAGACAATACGCGGTGCCCTACTTCTTCCACATAAGCGGTCACAAGATGTCGGATGGCACGACTATCTTCAACTAACAACACATTCATGGACTGTTTAGCCTGTTTAATAGTAAGTTTTTTATATTTAGTATTTACACTATAGCTAATTATACCGATGTATATATATCAGCAATCAAAACAAGACAAAACAGGAGAGATACAACAACCCAAATGGGTTGTTGTATAGATGAATCACTTACGGAAGCATAACACCACGAATAGTAAAGAATAACACCGCAGCTAACACCGCAGAGGCTGGTACGGTTATAATCCAGGCAGCGGCTATTCTCAATAGATGAGACCTTTTTACCAACTCCTCACGATAAACCAGCTTCAACCGCTTGCGTTCAGCCTTGGAGAGCTGAACATCAGCCTGCTTCCTTTTCAACTTCTTCAGCATCTGATCCATTTCTTCAACCGATGCTTTCTTGAAGTCTTCAAGGAACTTTTTAATCTGCTGTTTCTCGGCATCATCATGAAGCTCTACAATCGTATGCAACTGACTGGCATAACTAACCTTGAGATATTCACGCAGGAAACCCACGCCGAAAATGCCGCCGACAGCGATATGCGTTGAACTAACAGGCAGTCCGAGTTGAGAGGCAATAATCACCGTAATCGCCGCCGCCATCGCCACACAAAATGCGCGAGTCTTGTTGAGCTCCGTAATTTCAGAACCCACAGTACGAATCAGCTTTGGTCCGTAGAGCATCAAACCCAAAGAAATACCGATGGCACCGACCATCATGACCCAAAGCGGTATATGCGCTTTGGCGGAGATACCTGCACTCACCAGTGAGTCATTAATAGCCGCCAAAGGTCCAACCGCATTGGCCACATCATTGGCACCATGAGCAAAACTCAACATCGCCGCTGCAAAAATCAGCGGTACAGTAAACAGGCTATTAACGCCCTCTCTAGAGTTTTCCAAGGTACCGGAAAGCCGATTGATCATCGGCTTAACAATAAGCAATACGATAATCGCACCAGCCAAGCCAATTCCAGCCGCCGTCAGAAAATCAAGTTTCCAGATTTTTTTCAATCCTTTAAGTGCCAGGTAGGTTATAAACGCCCAGGCCATCACAGCCAATAATATTGGCACAATACGTTTCGCCGCAGAGAGAACGTCATCTCGGTAGAGGACGGATCGCTTGATAAAATACAAAAACGCGGCGGCAATAATCCCACCGAGAACAGGGGAGATCACCCAACTGGCGGCAATTGCCCCCATTTTACCCCAATCGGCAATGCCAAATCCGCCGGCTGCAATTCCGGCGCCCAACACCCCACCAACAATCGAGTGGGTTGTAGAAACCGGTGCACCCAGCCAAGTGGCTAAATTAAGCCAGAGAGCTCCTGCCAGCAATGCGGCCATCATGAGCCATACAAATACATCAGGGTTGGTAATGGCTGCGGGATTAATAATGCCTTTTTTGATGGTTCCTACGACCTCACCGCCAGCCAACAATGCGCCGGCGGCTTCAAAAATGGCAGCAATAATAATAGCACCGGTAAGCGTCATAGCTTTTGAGCCAACGGCTGGACCTACGTTATTGGCCACATCATTCGCACCGATATTCATGGCCATATAACCGCCAATCATTGCGGCGATTATAAGTAGATAGTTATCCTCAATTCCTTTTGAAGTGACGGCAACATAGAACATAATGCCGATCATGAAGAAAAGGCCAAACCCTAGTCGCATCATTTCGTTTTGATAGGGGGCCGCTGCTTTTTCGATCTGATTTAAATTTGAGAATTCCATCACAATGAAACCCTTTGGCTTTTGGAGAGTTCTTTTCCGCCGCTAGCACAATTTTACTAACAACACTTCAAGGCCTGAGCGTAACTAGAGCATACTGAATCAAATCCAGCCTACAAACGGTGCAACTTGCTAATTCTGTTTGCTTCTAGACCGCTACTAATTAGCTCCCTGCTCATCATACCCTGTTACTAGAGCATTTTTTGATCAGAAGGAGATTTTAGGCGGGAGCACTATAGGATGAATCTCATCAAATTGAAACTTTTTTGAAGTGATTTTGTAACATTTTTACCAGTAAGCGACATGCTTTATAAACACAATTGATTTTTATACTCGGGTTGTCTACTATTTGTATTGAAATTATCATCAAGAGCAGGACAATGTCCTCGCCAACCTGCCTCCCTGGGCAAGGTGGTGTTCAGAGCGAATACGCTCTGAAGATGTGGCCTTAATGGCAACAAAGCAGGCTTCCCCCATTCTGCTCTCTGATGTTGGCTATCACAGCTCATTGGAGAAACAAAGATGTTTGAAGAAACTACCCTCTATAAAACGTCCCAATATAAACCACGTAATATCAGCCAAGCCACCCAAAAACTGTCCGCGTTTGAAACCTTACCCTGCTGGAATGAGCGCCACCAATGCTGGTGTCATCTGTGGCTTGCAACGGGTTATGTTAAGCCTTCATCAAAAAAACAAGCCGCCGATACTCCCCCACGAATCAGATGGTATCTCTATTGCGAATATCGGGATAGCAACGAAAATAACGGCTATGTACAAAAGGCCTTCTCTACCTTAAACGCCGCCCTAACGTTTGCTGAACAGAGCGCTCCAACACTGGAACTTCCAAATTACGCGGCAGTCATCAAAAAGGGAACAGATTAACAACGAATCGGAACTAGGGTTGAAAAAGTGGTACTATTCACTCAGGTATGTCTCTGTGCCTTTAGGGATATAGTTAACATTCAAGCATTTACAATTTATTGTTATTGAGCTATCACTTTAATGTACAAAACAACAATAAGCGTGAGTGTAAAAAATAACAATAAGCGTGGCCGTTGATAACAATGAAGCTGGATTGTAGTTACACTAATGGATGACCCTTCGAATACGATTCTGAAGAAAATAAACCCGCGAATTTTTTCTGCGCAAGAAAAAGACGAGCAACGGGTGCTGCGTGTACTGCGTTTTTTATCGCTGGGTGCTATTTTTTTCTCTTTCGGAATTGGTATTAAGTCTCATCTGTCTGGCCACCACTTTCATGGCAATGCACTATTCTTGTTTGGCCTGACAACCATAATCAATCTCATTTACTTCCATCAAAAAGAGAATAAATCGCCTTTTCAGAATACCTTTATGTCGATAGTCGGCATTCTCTTTCTCTACTTAACGGCGTCCGGTGGCGAGAGCAATACGGGCCCCCTCTGGTTTTATGTTTTCCCACCTCTGGGCTTTTATATCTTGGGTCTCAAGCGGGGGTTAATGCTATCAATAGGCTCCATCGTGGCGGTATTTATTATTTTTTATTTTCCTGAATTGCCTTTTGTCAGTGCTGAGTACAACCCTGACTTTAAAATTCGATTCTTGTCCACACTATCATTTGTTACTGCTTGCGCCTATGTATTGGACGACTCTCGAAGAACTGCAAGAGACGAACTTATTGATATGGCTATTCTGTTTGAGCATGCCGCCAGGACGGACGAGTTAACCGGCCTATCCAACCGGAGAGACATGAAAGAGCAGCTAGATAAAGAGTTCTATCGGCATCAGCGCCATAACAGCTACTTTTCTGTCATTTTGATGGATATTGATCACTTTAAAGACGTCAACGACACCCATGGGCACGATGCAGGAGACGCCGTATTAACTGAATTTGCCGCTTTGGTGAAGGAGCTTTCGCGGAAAATAGACGTCATCTCTCGCTGGGGAGGAGAAGAGTTCTTAATGCTGCTACCTGACACATCGTTAGTTCAGGCACTGGCGATGGCTGAACGACTGAGATCAGCGGTCGAGGCTCATTCATTCAACTACAAGATCAAGACAATACCGGTCACGATAAGTGTAGGAGTCTGCTCCATTAGCCAGAACAGCGATATCAACAGCCTGCTAAAGCAGACCGACATACACCTGTACGAAGCCAAAATTAAGGGAAGAAACCGGGTTATTCCTGCGGTGAAAACAACATCGGCTGCCAAAGCAATTTTTTAATATGCCTTTAAAGACCGTAGGGGCAGTGCGGGTAGCGCCAGTTACATTAATTTATTTAAGTAGACGATTATACAACGATAAAAGAGCAGTCTACTCTTTACATTGGCGCCTTAAACGCCTATATCTATAATTAACAATAATAAGCATTGATACAACGACTGCATGCAATTAAGAATCGGCTTACTGCTGACACTGGTTTTTTTAAGCTACCAGCTGTCTGCAGCCCAAAATATCGTGCAACCGGGGATCTCACAACAGCTTCTTAAAATAAGCTACTTAGAAGATACCTCAGGCACTCTTGAACCCATCACCCTTCTTGACTCGACTACACCAGAGCAGTGGACATCAATTGGCGACGAAATTGCCAACTTTGGGTATACCAATTCACCCTTCTGGTTTCATTTTGAAATCGTTAATCCTACCGATGTCGATGCAGACAAGCTCATTGAGATCAGCTACCCCCTGCTGGATTCAATCGATTTTTACCGTATAAGCGCTAATAAAATCATCCACCACACTCATACAGGCGACCAGTCGCCTTTTGCAGAAAGACCGCTGGAACATCCGTATTTTCTGTTTCCAGCACAGATTCCGGCCCATTCAACGGTTACATTTCTGGTTAAAGTGCAAACCGAAGGAACCCTGCAAGTCCCCTTCCGACTTTGGGACAGGCAAGATTTTTTGATCAAGATCGGACAGGAAGACCAAATTCATGCCGTGTTTTACGGCATTCTTACCGTACTCGCATTATTCAATTTTTTTGTCTATCTGGCCCTGCGTGAGAAAACCTACCTTTATTACTCTTTGGCTACCTTTGGTTATGCTTTCTTTTTTGCAACGATGCGAGGCAAACCTTTTCAGGTTTTGTTTCCCGATTTCCCCGCGATTCACAACCAAAGCCTTCTCATCATAATACCGTTCACCACACTATTTTCGGCGTTATTTGCTCGCTCATTTCTGGCGGTGCAAAAACAGAATGTAGCGCTGGACAACTGTTTGAAAACCATTGCCGTATTGGCCTTCAGCTGCATTATCGCGTCGTTTTTTGTTAGTTATGCCTATTCCGTTCGGGTATCAGTTCTACTAGCGATCCCAAGCTACCTAACACTATTGGCCGCTGGCCCTATTATGTGGTCAAAAGGTAGT
>JBFKTM010000003.1:0-20362 GCA_041636295.1 Oleiphilaceae bacterium | reverse complement strand
GATGCCTCGAAAGAAGCCGATGAAGTCATATTAGCGGGTGAACAGGCCGTTAAGCAGGCGGTTGAGTCCATTAATGGCGTTTCTAGTCAGGTGCAGCTGGCTGGCGAGTCGATCAATCGATTGCACGAAAGTTCTACCGGTATATCTACCGTAATCAATGTTATTAAAGGCATCGCCGAGCAGACCAACTTGCTGGCGTTGAATGCGGCCATTGAAGCCGCTCGCGCCGGTGAACAAGGCCGCGGGTTTGCAGTCGTTGCCGATGAAGTGAGAACCTTGGCGCAACGTACCCAGGAGTCGACGGCCGAGATTGAAGCTATGATTGTGCAGTTCCAAAGTGATAGCGCCAAGGCTTTTGAGCAGATGAACGATAGTTGTGAAAATGTAGAAAGCAGCGTTACCCTGGTAAATGACGTTGAAGCGAAACTCAGGAATATAGCACTGGCCAACACCAGAATCTCGGATATGACGGTACAGATATCGGCAGCCACGGAACAACAAGTAGCCGTGAGTGAAGAGATTGCACACAAGATGCAATTGATTGGCGACAAAAGCCAGCAAGCCGCCACCGGTGGCGAACAGATCGCGGCCGCCGCGCACGAGCAAGCCTCACTGGCCAACTCACTGCAACAGCTAGCCTCAGAATTCAAAACCTAAACTGTATTAGTAGAAAGTAGAAAGTAGAAAGTAGAAAGTAGACAGTCCACAGTTATCTGTCTACTTTAACCTTTAACCTTTAACCTTTAACCTTTAACCTTTAACCTTTAACCTTTAACCTTTAACCTTTAACCTTTAACCTCTAACCTTTCTCTCTAATACTTTGGTCTATCCTGTCCTAATTTCGCAACCCTGTGTCGCATTATTAAAACTCTTTTCTCAAAACGCCAACTAGAATAGTCCCTATTCACACTGACAATATAATCACCGGTCTATCCGGTGGTGATCGAAATCGTTCTAGAGAGGCAAGCATGACAAATCAGAAATCCGTAACGCGAGAAATGTTCGATGAGGTAATGGTTCCTAACTATGCACCGGGTAAAGTCATTCCGGTTCGTGGCGAGGGCTCTACGTTGTGGGATCAAAATGGCAACGCGTACATTGATTTTGCGGGAGGGATTGCGGTTAACGTATTGGGTCATGCGCATCCTGCATTGGTTCATGCCTTAAAGAGCCAGGGTGAAAAACTGTGGCATTTAAGTAACGTGTTAACGAACGAGCCTGCCATCCGCTTAGCCAAGCGTCTGACTGAACTAACCTTTGCCGACAAGGTGTTTTTTGCTAACTCTGGTGCCGAAGCTAACGAAGCCGCGTTGAAATTGGCCAGACGTTATGCCTGGGAACACTACCCTGCCGAGAAAAACAACGGCGTAGAGAAGAACGAAATTATCGCCTTTAACAATAGTTTCCACGGCCGAACACTGTTCACTGTATCGGTTGGTGGGCAGGCAAAGTACCGTGAAGGTTTTGAGCCGGTTCCAGGCGGCATTAGCCATGTTGATTACAATGATCTGGATGCATTGGCCGCTAAAATTTCTGATAAGACCTGCGCTGTCATCATGGAGCCGATAGAAGGTGAGGGCGGCATTATCCCGGCCACTCAAGCCTTCATTGAGGGTGTAAGAGCACTGTGTGACAAACACAATGCACTACTCATTTTTGATGAAGTTCAGACCGGTGTCGGGCGTACCGGTGCACTCTATGCCTATATGAACTATGGTGTTACGCCTGACATCCTGACCACCGCTAAGGCTCTGGGAGGGGGCTTCCCCATTGGAGCGATGTTAACTACCGATGAGATCGCGAAAAGCCTGGTAATAGGCACACACGGCAGCACCTATGGCGGTAACCCACTGGCTTGTGCAGTGAGTGAAGCGGTGATTGATATTGTCTCTGACCCGGCGGTGCTTGAGGGTGTGAAGGAAAAGAACAAGCTGTTTGTGGATGGGCTAAACGCCATCAATGAAAAGTACGCTGTTTTTGAAGAAGTACGCAGTGCGGGGCTGCTGGTGGGTGGTGCACTCAATGCCCAATGGCATGGCAAGGCTAAAGATTTTCTGATGGCGGCGCAGCATGAGAAGCTAATGATTCTGGTGGCTGGCCCGAGTGTCATTCGTTTTACCCCGTCACTGGTTATTAGTGAGGACGATATCAAAGAAGGGTTGTCGCGTTTTGAGAAGGCAGTGGCAACGGTCGTTGGTCAGTAAGTCGATTCGGTCAACTATCCACTCTCTAATATCTACTATAGAGAGTGTGACCACGATCTAAAACGACCATAACCAGGTGGTTGGGCTTTAGCAGTAGGCCCAGCCATTCGGGACATAATAATTATCATTATCGGGAGGGGTAATATGTTAATTGTCAGACCAAGCACTTTCTCAGATTTGGCCAGTATTGAAAAACTTGCAAACCACAACAGTGCAAAAATTTCCACCTTGCCACAGCAGCGCGACAAGCTCAGCGAGAAGATAGACGCATCTATACGCTCTTTCGCAGGTGATGAGTCACTGGCCGGAAAAGAGCAGTTTTTGATGGTGCTGGAAGACTCAGAGTCTGGTGCTGTATTGGGAACCGCCGGTATTGACCGGTGTGCAGGTAATGGACAGCCTTTTTACAACTACCGTCAGGATGAGCTGATTCACTCTTCGCATCAGTTACATGTTAACAATCATATTCCGGTTCTATACATGACCCATGAACTAACCGGGAAGACGCTGTTCTGTTCGTTAACTATCGATTCAGCCTACCGCGATACTGAGTACTTTGAATTGCTTTCCCGCTCGCGACTGTTGTTGATTGGGCTGTTCAGAGAGCGTTTTAATGATGAAATTATTATCGAGATACAGGGCGTTTCTGAAGAGGATGGAGCCTGTCCTTTCTGGGATAGTCTGGGGCGTCACTTCTTCGACATGGATTTCGCCACAGCAGACCACTACTCAGGCATCAAGAGCAAGACCTTTATTGCGGAGCTAATGCCTTCGCACCCCATCTATGTGCCACTGCTGTCTGAGGCCGCCCAAGCGGTTGTGGGCAAGCCGGACCCATTGGCGGAACCGAACTGCCAATTACTGCATCGTGAAGGATTCCGCGTCGGTAAGCATGTCGATATTTTTGATGGCGGCCCGACACTTGAGGCGCGCGTAGGTGACTTAAATACGGTGAAGAGCCTGCAAAGCAAACGTGTCAAAGTCAGTGAAACGACCCGAGGGGGGGTGAAATACCTGATTTGCAATGGATCGTTCTCCGATTTCCGGTGTGTGATCGGACAATTAACCGATGGCATTGGTGATGTTATTCGCATAAGTCAGACCTTAGCCAAAGATCTCAATGTGTCTGAAAACGACAGCATTGCTTATGCGGCGTTATAAACCGCTACTGTGAATAGTGCGAAATTAAGAGATGAGAGGAGGGGAACGAAATGATGGTCATTCGTCCAATCAATAGCGGTGATTTTGACTCACTTTGCCATCTGGCAAAAAATACCGGATTCGGGGTAACCACGTTGCCTGATAATCCTGAACTGCTGCAAGAGAAAATAGATAAAGCCGAAGTCGCATTTGCTAAAAAAGTGGCTCCAGAGCACGCTAAATATCTGTTTGTGCTGGAAGATACCGATGCCAAAAAAGTGGTTGGTGTTTGTGGTATTGAGGCGCGAGTGGGGCTGCAAGAGGTGTGGTATAACTACCGAATCAGCACGACGGTGAATGCCTCAACCGAGTTAGGGGTGCATAAGCAGACCCCCACACTGTATCTCACTAATGATCTTACCAACTGCTCCGAAGTGTGCTCGCTGTTTTTGGATGCGGACTACCGTAAAAACAACAATGGCTTACTGCTATCGAAAAGCCGTTTTCTGTTTTTTGCCGACTTCCCCGAGATGTTCAGTGAAAAAGTCTTTGCAGAAATGCGCGGCTACTCAGACGAACAGGGGCATTCCCCATTCTGGGAGTCGTTGGGTAAAAAATTCTTCACTATGGAGTTCTCCCGAGCCGATTATTTAACCGGAGTGGGCAGTAAGGCGTTTATTGCAGAACTGATGCCCAAGTATCCAATCTACCTGCCCTTCTTAAGTGAAGAGGCCCAACAAGTTGTTGGCCAGGTTCATGAGAATACCGTACCGGCAAGGGCTATGCTTGAAGCGGAGGGTTTCAACTTTAACGGCTTCGTCGATATCTTTGATGGTGGCCCTGCCATTGAGGCATTTGTAAACAATATTCGAGCGGTTCGAGAGAGTTTCAAGCGCCATGCATTGGTGGTTAAAAACCCTAAAGAGCCGGCTTTTGACAATAAATCATGGTACCTGGTCTCTAACCGCTCGTTTTCAAATTTCCGGGTTGCGTTAGTGCCAGGCTCCAGCATTAGACAAGACACCATTGATATTTCTGCTGAACTTGCTGAACAGCTTCAGATCTGTTCCGGTGATGTGGTACGTGCCGTCAGTCTACGAGAAGAAAAGAGGTAACTGTTTTGAACAATACAGCAAGCGTTAACAACGAAATTAAGTCGGGTCAATTATATATCGACGGCACTTGGCAGAGTGGTGAAGGCGAAGCATTTGATTCGATTTGTCCGGTTTCCCAAACAAGTGTTTGGCGAGGACAATCCGCTACTGCGAGCGATGTTGACCGTGCGATTGCCGCCGCACGCAAAGCTTTTTCTCTGTGGAAAAAAGTGGCGCTTGATGATCGTATTGCGATTATTAAACGCTATGCCGAGCTGCTGGACCAGCATAAAGAACTTTTGGCCCATACCATTGGACAAGAAACGGGTAAGCCGTTATGGGAGTCGCGTACGGAAGTGGCGGCCATGACTGGCAAGATTGCCATCTCCATCAAAGCCTATGCAGAGCGTACCGGGGTGCATGAGAGTGATACGGCGGCAGGTCATGCCGTACTGCGTCACCGACCTCATGGCGTGGTAGCTATATTTGGCCCCTATAACTTCCCGGGTCACCTGCCAAATGGCCATATCGTACCTGCATTGTTGGCAGGTAACACCGTGGTGTTCAAACCTAGCGAACTGACTCCCAGGGTTGCCGAAGAGATGGTTAAACTGTGGCAGCTGGCAGGGTTGCCCGCTGGCGTGTTGAATCTGGTGCAGGGTGCTAAAGAGACAGGTATTGCGTTGGCGGGCCATGAACAGATTGATGGACTGTTTTTCACTGGTAGTTCAACCACAGGACACCTGTTGCACCAGCAGTTTGGTGGACGACCCGATAAGATTCTCGCGCTGGAAATGGGTGGGAACAATCCTCTGATTATAGATAACCCAAGTGATCTGGATGCGGCGGTACACCACACCGTGATGTCAGCATTTGTATCGGCTGGCCAGCGTTGTACTTGTGCCAGACGTTTGCTGGTACCAACCGGTGCTGAGGGTGACGCCTTTATCGCACGCCTGGCGGATGTATCAAGCCGTTTGAAGGTCGATGCCTACGATGCTGAAGATCAGCCCTTTATGGGCTCGTTGATCTCAATCGCAGCTGCACAAGGGTTACTGGATGCTCAGGCAGCACTGCTTGCTTCAGGAGCGACATCTATTCTCACCATGCAACAGATCAGGCCGGATGCCGCGATGCTGACGCCAGGCATTATCGATGTGACCAATGTGGCTGATTTTCCGGATGAAGAGCATTTTGGACCCCTGTTGAAAGTGATTCGCTATGACTCATTCGAACAAGCCATCGAGATTGCCAATCAGACTCAGTACGGGTTGTCAGCCGGTTTGATCAGTGATGATCGTGCCCGTTACGAACAATTTATCGACGAAATTCGTGCCGGTATTGTCAACTGGAATAAACCAATCACTGGCGCTAGCAGTGCCGCACCCTTTGGTGGAATTGGTGCCAGTGGCAATCATCGCCCCAGTGCCTACTATGCGGCGGACTACTGTGCTTACCCCATGGCTTCGGTTGAAGATGAGAAAGTGGTCATGCCAGCGCAGCTCTCACCAGGCATTGATATGTCTTAGGCTCAAGTGACAAGTGTGTGCGGAAGCTTTTCGCACGCACAATCTACCGGATTTATTGGAGTAGGGCATGACAGCACATGAACTGAACTTTGATGGCCTCGTGGGGCCAACCCATAACTATAGTGGGTTGTCTTATGGCAATGTGGCCTCTGAACAAAATATTAAGGCGGCTTCAAACCCCAAAGAAGCCGCCAAGCAGGGGCTTCGTAAAATGAAGACCTTGCAGGAAATGGGATTTAAGCAAGGGGTGTTGGCACCCCATCACCGGCCCAATGTGGATATATTGCGTTCACTCGGATTTAGTGGCAGTGATGAAAAGGTCTTGGCAGAGGTCGACCGTGTATCTCCTGTACTGCTGGCCGCAGTCTCTTCCGCCTCATGTATGTGGACAGCGAATGCGGTTACGGTATCACCCAGCGCGGATACCCGTGATGGGCGGGTACACTTTACCGCAGCCAACCTGAATGCCAAGTTCCATCGTTCGATCGAACATCAGGCCACATCCCGAATCATGCAGGCGACCTTCGGAAACGATCAGTACTTTGTTCATCATCCGGCGTTGCCATCGGTGTCCCAGTTTGGTGATGAAGGGGCGGCTAACCATACCCGTTTTTGTGCCGATTACGGCTCCGAAGGGGTGGAGTTTTTTGTCTACGGCAGGCGAGCATTCGATGAGGCTGCTCCTAAGCCACGCAAATATCCGGCCCGGCAGACGCTGGAAGCTTGTGAGGCGGTGGCAAGACTACATCAGTTGCCCGATGAGCGGGTTGTCTATGCGCAGCAAAAACCCGAAACCATCGATGCCGGCGTGTTTCACAATGATGTAATTTCCGTCGGTAACGGTAACGTGTTGTTCTATCATGAAGAGGCGTTTCTGGATACTGATAGCGTGCTGGCCGAGCTGGATCGGAAACTGAAAGGCACTTCACTGCGCCCGGTTAGAGTCAGTAACCGTGATGTTACGGTAGATGACGCTGTTCGCTCCTACCTGTTCAATAGTCAGCTGTTGTCTAAGCCCGACGGTTCTATGATGTTGATTGTGCCGACGGAGTGTCGAGAGGTCGACTCGGTTGCAGCCTATCTAGATCAGTTGGTCGCTTCAGGTGGCCCGATTACCCAGGTTGAGATGTTTGATCTTAAGCAGAGCATGAAAAATGGGGGCGGCCCCGCCTGCTTGCGTTTGCGAGTGGCGTTAACCGAGGCTGAGCAGGCGGCGGTTAATCCTCATGTGATGATGTCAGATCAGTTATTTGCAACGCTGAATCAGTGGGTTGATAAGCACTACCGTGACTCTTTGACGGCGGAAGATCTGGCTGATCCGGCGTTGTTAAGAGAGTCAGAGGCTGCTTTAGATGAGCTTACACAGATCATGCATCTTGGTTCGATTTACCCGTTTCAGAAGTAGCGTTACTTAGGGAAGCTCTGATTAATGTCATTCCTGCCTTAGCGGGGATGACATCGGCGCTTCCAGTGTGCGAACTAATTAGTGAACTATAGCGGGTGGAACGTCCGTAGAGGCCTCGCCCATATCCACCAGTCGCAGCATGATTCCAGCCCGTTGTCCCGGGCCAACCTTACTGTTCGGGAATACAATATACTCTGCCTGATTTTCCACCCGATAGCTGGTCTCTCTATCTTGCCAGATTAAACTTCCCACGGGGTACTCTTTAAAATTACTGACATCCTCAGGAATATGGAGCACAAAATCTTTGCCTGTATTGATGATTTCGTGACTGGCGATAAAACAGCGTACGCGGTGTTCGGCACGGCGTTGTACTGGCCACTCTCCCTGGAGGCGAGTTCTTAAATTCTCTGTAATAGCCTGATATCGACTCAAGTCGTTCTGGCCAAAGGGTTTAACCTTGCCAAGCTCAACAGTAAAACTTTCGGCACCAAAATTGACTGCGGTATGAGACGAAAACGTTGAGGCGGGGGTTGTTTGAAAGAGAAATGCCTCGATATCACTGAATGCCAAAAACTGCAGCTGCATGGCGTTGGTGTTGCGCCCCGGGATATAGGGGTAAATGGCAAACTTCTCGAAAACTGAATCCCGTATAGCGGTATGTAGGTCGTAGTGATTAATAGCGACATCACTGGTCGCTACGTTGCCCTTGGTTTTGACAAAGTCAGCGACGCACTGTTCTATGATTGCGGCTCGTTGCCCATCTACGGAATCACAATATTGAGGGGCGGCGTGCTTACCACAGAATAGCCGGTTCATATTGTGTTCGATGAAGCGTTCACCCGCAACCATGGCCAGCGGGTTGCCGAAAATAAATAACGTCGCTGTTTTAACTGAATACTGACCGTCGATAATTTCGTTAATCAGCGTATTGCAGAATTCGATGGGGGCGGTTTCGTTGCCGTGTATGCCCGCCGATAGAATCAGCTTGGGAGGCTGCGCACGGGCTTCATCACTCGCAGGAGTGACTTCCAGTATGCCTAGTGCATGTAGTGTGAGTGAGGTACCATCAGCCAGTGATACGGATCGTGGGGCAACTTGTTGCGAAGCGCTTTCAAGGGTATGGCTAAGAAAATCAACTGCCGAGCCAAATAGGGTTTCTCTGATTGTCATAAAAGCCTCGGAAGTTGATCTTGTTCGTCTGTTGCTAATTCATTGATGATCAGGATAGCGGTTTTAAATGTACCAACATTTTGTTTTCAAGCTGCCGGAATGCGAAAATCAGTAAGAAAGTAATACATAGATAGATCGCAGCGACAAACAGAAACGCATCGAACGGCGCATAGTAGCGAGAGTAGATGTCTCTTGCAGCACCGGTCAGATCGACAATGGTCACCACACTGGCGATGGCGCTGGCATGCAGCATAAATATCACCTCGTTGGCGTACGCTGGTAACGAACGGCGGAAGGCGCTGGGCAGTATAATTCGGCGCATCCTCAGCGCCCAGGACATGCCGTAGGCTTTCGCTGCTTCTATTTCGCCTTTCGGTGTGTTCTCAATGGCTCCGCGAATGATTTCCGTGGTATAAGCGGCGGTGTTGAGCACAAAGGCAATTAGGCATGGGTAGAACGCTTCACTGAGAATGTCCCAGACCCAGGTTCCTTTTATGCTCTCTATCTGGGCGGTACCGTAATAGATTAAAAACAGCTGAACCAGTAGCGGGGTACCGCGAAAAACATACACATAGGCCCAGATAGGCTTAGTTATCCACGGGTTCTTTGAGGTTCTTAGAATACCCAAAGGCAGCGCAATGATTGCTCCTAGCAAAAGCGCGAGAAAGACCAGTTGAACCGTTGTAACGAATCCACCCCAGTAGTGCATTAAAGTGGTCGGATTAAATATTTCGTTTTGAGCCAGTAGCTGTTGAATTTGTTCAAACATGATTTACCCCTTCACAACGCCGGCGCTGTATTTTTGTTCAAGTCGTTTCAGTCCCCACTCGGAGAGCGCGGTCATCAGTAGATAACCTAATATCACGGGCAGTAAAAAACGGAAGGGTTCGTGAGTTGCTTTGGCCGCTTCTGAGGCCAAACGAACCATGTCAGAAAGTCCGATAACTGAAACCAGGGCGGTGGTTTTCAACAAAACCAGCCAGTTATTTCCTATGCCCGGGAGTGCATGGCGCATCATCTGCGGAAACATAATGTGGCTAAAAATTTGCCAAGGGGTCATGCCGTAAGCCTTACCTGCTTCTATTTGTCCATTCTCTACCGATTGGAAGGCTCCTCTAAAGGTTTCGGCCATGTAGGCACCGAAAATAAAGCCAATGGTAATCACGCCGGCAACAAATTCGTTGATGTTAACAAAAACATCAACTTCAAATTCGGTATATAACCAGTCGGTGAAATTATTCATCATCATCTGGCCACCAAAAAAGATCAGCATCATCAGAACCAGGTCAGGAACGCCTCTGATGACGGTGGTATAAACAGTAGCAATACCCTTTAGTAAGGGGTTGGAAGAGAGTTTGGCCAGGGCCCCTAACAGACCGAGCAGCACGGCAAGCAACAATGACAGGATCGCTACTTCAACGGTAAGAACGGCTCCATTGAGAATTGATGGGCCATATCCATGGAGATCGAACATAGGCATACTCAGTTTAGGTTTTAGTATGGGAGTCAACACGGTGGTTGACTCCCGCTTAGCAGATTAATCGTTACTTAAACTAGGCAAAGTACGATTAGATTTTGATATTGTAAGAGAAGTATTTCTTCATGATGGTGTCGTAAGTGCCGTTATCCTTCAGCTTCTTAAGCGCTTTGTTGAACTTGTTTGCAAGCTCTTTATCACGCTTACGGAATGCAACGCCAATACCGCCACCTACTTGGATATTATCACCGACCATTTCAAAGGCACTGTCTTTCAGAATAGTCTGCTCTCCAACCGGGAAGTCGAGGAAGACAACGTCCAGACGGCCACCGGTCAGATCCAGTACCAGGTCATCAGCGGTGGTGTATCGTTTGATGTCCGCTACGTCGCCGAAGTTATCAGTTGCGTAGTTATCTTGCACGGTGCCACGTTGTACGCCAATTTTCTTGCCCGTCAAACCCGCTTTTGTCGCAACGTCAAGGTTTGTGCCTTTTTTACCGAACCATGCAGAAGGCGTATTGTAGTAACCTTCTGAAAACAGAACTTTTTGAGCACGCTCTTCCGTGATTGACATTGAAGACATGATGGCATCGTATTTACGCGCTAACAGACCTGGAATAATGCCGTCCCATGCTTGAATGATCCACTCACACTTGGCACCAATTTCAGCGCATACGGCATTCCCAAGATCGATCTCGAAGCCCGTTAGAGAACCATCGGATGCTTTGAATTCAAAAGGCTCATAAGGTACATCAACTGCGATGCGAACCTCTTTCCAATCTTTTGCATGAACCGAACCGGCAGCAAACGCCAGCATGCAGGAAACAGCAATTATCAATTTTTTCATTGTCTACCCCGTACTAATATTTATGGTTTTGGTTTTGTATTTCTACACCCTATTAACGTTCCCGTTATTGCAAGGTTGGGGGCACGTTAATATTTTGGCGCGAGAAACTGTTTCATTCTTTCCGATTCCGGATTGTCAAAGACCTTGGACGGGTGTCCTTGCTCTTCAATGAGACCTTGATGGAGAAATAGCACCTGAGTAGATACATCCTTGGCGAATGCCATTTCATGGGTCACGACAATCATTGTTCGCCCTTCTTCTGCCAGGCCGCGCATAACCTTAAGTACTTCACCTACCAGCTCCGGGTCGAGTGCCGAGGTGGGCTCGTCAAACAGCAACACTTCAGGTTCCATCGCTAATGCTCTGGCGATGGCCGCTCGCTGCTGTTGCCCACCCGACATTTGAGCGGGGTAGTAATCACGGCGTTCATAAATGCCCACTTTATTAAGTAGGTTTTTGGCTTTCTCAATAGCTTCATTTTTAGGAATGCCCAGTACATTAACCGGCGCTTCAATAATGTTTTCAAGCACTGTCATGTGAGACCACAGGTTAAACCCCTGGAATACCAGAGAGAGGCGGGCTCTCATTTTTTCAACTTGTCGGTCATCAGCGGGAATGCGGATGCCTTTTTTATTGGTTTTAAACTTTAACTCCTCGCCATGAACAAAAATATCACCTGACGTGGGAGTTTCCAGCAAGTTAATGCATCTCAAAAAGGTACTTTTACCCGAGCCTGAAGAACCAATAAGAGAGATAACATCTCCTTTGTGAGCTTCGAGAGAGATGCCCTTAAGGACTTCAAGTGTGCCAAAGGTTTTGTGAATATCATTCACAACCAGGGGAGCGATTTCTCCCATATTAATCTCCTGAACCATCAGGTTTATTTATCTATGAAAAGCGTATTTCGGTTAATGCGTTACAAGTTCGACGCTGATAACAGAGATGTTAGCCATTAACGCGATTAGAACTTTTTCTATCTAACCTATAAGAATAGACAATAAATTGTATTAATACCTGTTTATTGGCGTTAGATAGCAGGCGAATTGTGGGGAGGGGGACTACTCGTCGTGGACTTCAGCAAGCACCAACTTGGCCGTGAGCGATCCATGAAAACGGAACACGGCTCTGCGACGTTGCTGGTTATTGAGTGTGTTGAAATAATCAACAAAGGCTTCAGTTTGTTTGCACATCATAAATTCAGATTTGCGACTCCGACCATCCATGTTCTTTCATGTTGACTGGTACGGGCCATCCTAGTGCGCCGTAAGATTTTTTTATTGTTAAGCGGTCTCTATTCTTTCATGAGCTAAATCAAAAAATCAATACCCCGAAAAGAATTTAACGGTATTAAAAATATAGTCTGTCAATTAAAACGTTAATTAACATTAATTGCTCAGGTGTCTGTTATTTCTGCAAAATTGGACTAATCTTGACGTTATTAATTGGATTTTATAACGCGTGTAAAATGATAGGGATTAAGACTAAATGATGAGTTAGAGAGCACGTTGTCCGACTTCGCTGATACATAGGGTCATCTTTTTGATGACCTTTTCTTTAGTTGGGGAGGCGTGTTCCAAAAATGTCATCAAGGCTTACCTGGCGGAGGTGAGTCAGTGGCGAATCGATGGGTAGTGACAGCGTTGTTTAAGCCTGAGCATTGGCGGTGTTGTATTTCGGGTGAAATACGATTAATCGAGAGGAATATCACATTTATGATAGCGGTGTCATACAAATATAAAGTTGATTGATGAATATAATCGTACTGTTGTTCATATTACTATTAGCCAAAACAGGTTGGGCTGATGTTGGTGGCGTGGTTGATATTGACGCTATCGATATTAACAATGTTGACCGTAACGCTGGAATTGGTAGACAGATATCCTATGTAGAAGATGCTGCAGGAGAGTTGGTGTTTGCCCAGATAGTTTCACTAGGGGGGGGCAATGGACTCGCAATAGCGGTAAGTTGGTCAATCTAGGCTACTCCAATTCAGCGTACTGGTTTAAGCTGCCGCTGAAAAATGGAAGTGGTTTGAAGCAGCAGCGCCTGCTGGAGATTGGCTACAGTGTGCTTGATTATATTGAAGTGTATCTGGTCAGAGGTACAGAACTGATTGAGCATTATCGTCTTGGTGATAAGCTCGATTTTTCAGAGCGGCTCATTCAAAACCGGCACTTCCTTATTCCGTTAGCGTTTGAAGCCGAGGTGTCACTGGATGTTTATTTGCGTATCAAAACAACCAGTTCAGTACAGCTGCCATTAACCTTGTGGGAGCCAGATGAGTTTTATCAGGTTGATCAGGAAAGAATGATGTTTCATGGCGTTTATTTTGGTATTGCGCTGGTCATGATCATCTACAATTTGTTTGTCTACCTGGCCACTTCCGAAAAAACCTATCTCTGGTATGTGGCTTGTATCAGTTGTATGGCGCTGTTTCTGGCCTCGCTGAACAGCATAACGTTTCAATATCTCTGGCCCGGTGCGACCTGGTGGAATGATCAATCCATTGTCTTTTTTCTCAACGGGGTTGTCGTTTTTGGCTCATTCTTCTCTATCTCGTTCTTATCAATCCACCCGATTTCAGAACGGTTTTTGAACCGTTTAATTTCCTTGTTGGGCTGGAGTGGCGGCTTATTGATGGTTTTGTCACTATTTCTACCTTATCAAGCGATCATAAGGCCAACTCTTTATGTGGCAATGACGGCCTGTATTGTGCTCATTCTCGCGGGTTCATATCGCTGGTTAAAAGGCGATATGTCGGCGCGTTACTTTACCGTTGCCTGGTTTGCCTTGCTGTTAGGTGGGATTGTACTAGCATTGAATAAATTCACTGTGTTGCCACAGAACCTGTTTACTGAGAATGCGACCCAAATTGGCTCCGCCATTGAGATTATTTTACTCTCCCTGGCATTGGCTGACCGGCTCTATCAGGAAAAACGCAAAGCACTCCATGCTCAACAGGAGGCGTTACTGCTAGAGCGGGAAGCCAGAATGGCGCAGGAGCAAACACTTAAAGTCCAGCAAGAGGCCAATGTTCTATTAGAGCAGAGAGTGCAGGAGAGAACCACCGAACTGGAAAGTTTAAACCGGCGTCTGGTTGAACTAAGCAGCACGGACGCCTTAACCGGCTTGAAAAATAGAGGTTATTTCGAGGAGAGTTTCAATAATAGCTATGTAACGGCGTTTCGTTATCAACGGCCGATCGGGTTACTGATTATAGATATCGATTTCTTTAAGCGAATTAATGATGAACATGGCCATCTGGTAGGCGATGAGTGTCTGAAAATGGTGGCAGCAAACCTGGAGCAGGTAATCTCAAGGCCGCAGGATCTTGTCGCCAGATATGGAGGGGAAGAATTTGTGGTGCTTTTACCTGACACCTCAGAGGCAGGCGCCATAAAGGTCGCAGAAAAACTTCGAAGCAGGATTGAACAAACGCCTTTTCAGCTGGTTGATCAGACGTTGTTTCTCACCACGAGTATTGGTGTGATTTCGTTGATACCCGAAGCTGTGGATAAACGAAATGAAATGTTTGATCGTGCCGATGAAGCGCTTTATAAAGCGAAGAGAAAAGGACGAAACAGGGTTGAAGTGGTACCCCATTAGAACGAGAATGAAAAGTATAACTGCAGAACGGTGATATCCGGACTCAACGCTGTCTGGGTGCCTAAGCTATCTCGGGAATGCCATGAAAAAAAGACACGCACTACACACGTTTGTCATATTGCTGATCTTGATGCCGATGCAGTTGGCGGCCAACCTCTCTCCCCATCAGCAAACTTATCTCGCCGCACTGGAAGCATTAAATAAGGGTAAGGTGGATCGGTTTGATCAACTGAGCGAGTCACTCACTGATTACATACTGACGCCCTATCTTGAGTACGAACGACTGCGTTTTGATCAATTTAAAGATACTCAGGGGGTTCAGGCGTTTTTAGCCCGCTATCCAGGCCAGTCCATTAGTCATCGTTTAAAGCAGGAGTGGTTGTTAAGCCTGCCGGTAAGAGGGGAGTGGGATCTCTTTTTGTCGAACTATGATGACAAGCTGCAATCCAGAACGCTGCATTGCTACTACCTGCGAGCGCTTTACCGCTCCGGTGAGCAGGATAAAGCGTTGGCAAAAACAGCCGACGCATGGGTTACCGGGAACTCATCGCCAAAAGCTTGTGACCCTCTGTTCAGAGTGTGGCTTAAATCAAGTTACTTTACGTCAGAATTTGCGTATGAGCGCGTTAAACTTGCGTTAGCAAAAGGCCATACCTCATTGGCCAGCTATGCAACTAACTTTCTCAAGGGGGATCAGCAAAAAGCGGCTGCAATGATGGTTTGGGTTCATAAAAATCCATCGATTCTGGCAAGTACCAGGCTTTTCCCCTCGACCAATCGCTATATGAAGGATGCCGTAATTCATGGGCTGGAAAGACGTGTAAGGTGGCGTCCAGATGCGGCCTTAGGTTATTTGAAAAAGTATGAGAGCCGTTTTGAGTTTACCGCAGAAGAGTTGGCCGCATTAGAGAAAAAAATCTACCTGGGATTGGCACGTCAATATGACAAAAATGCCTCCAGTTTACTGGAGTCGTTGTCGGCGAGTGCCAGCTCCCGAGAGGTTCTTGAGTGGCAGATTCGCGTAAGTCTTAGAGAGCGCGACTGGTCCGCTGTGTTGAAGTGGATTGAGGTGCTCGAAAAAAATGACGATTTGAAGCCGGAGTGGTATTACTGGAAGCACAAAGCCTATATTGCCCTAAAGCAGGAAGTACCTTCGTTGGATGAGGCAAGGCTCGAAAAACTGGCACAAACGCGAACATTTTATGGCTTTCTAGCGGCAGAACTTTTAGGAAAGTCGCTTACTTTGACCAATATGCCGCTGCCCGTTCCTGTCAGTAAACATAAGGCCGTGGAGAGCTTGCCAGAAATTGACAGAGCGAAAGAGTTTCTGAATCTCGGGTATACCAAATTCGCCCAAAAGGAGTGGCAGTATGTTGCCTATGAAAAGGCCGATCAGGTTGGCTTAATGTCCCTGGCCAAACTGGCGTATCAGTGGGGATGGTATAACCACGCTATTACTGCCGTCATAAATGCCGATCATTGGCATGACCTTTCAATCCGTTTTCCTACGCCGCATCAACAGACATTTGTCACGGCGGCGCATCAGGTTAGCCTGCAGACATCATGGTTATTTGCCATTGCTCGTCAGGAGAGCGCGTTTGCTGAGAATGCACGATCCAGTGCCGGGGCAAGGGGGCTTATGCAGTTAATGCCTGCAACGGCGCGACAGACGGCCAAAAAGGTCGGTTTGAAACCAGCGAACAACTCGTTGTATGACCCTGAATACAATATCCAACTCGGAGCCAGCTATCTCTCTTCGTTATATGGGCGTTTTAACAATAATCGGGCATTAGCCACGGCCGCCTATAATGCAGGCCCTCACCGGGTAACGAGATGGATTAAATCGTCCGCTGGGCTGCCCATCGACGTATGGATAGAAACCATTCCCTATGATGAGACACGGCGTTACGTTAAGAATGTGTTGGCATTTGATGCTATTTATCAGCATAAGCTGGGGGAGAAAACACCGGTGTTACTGCGAAGTTTTGAGAAGGTGTTTGTATCTGAGCTTATGCTGGGTCAGATGACACCGTCTAAAAAATCTATTGCTGTGAAGTAGTGGTGCAGAAACGAAAAAAGCCCCGTCCAGTGGACGAGGCTTTTAAATAATGGTGCCCGGAGACAGAATCGAACTGCCGACACGAGGATTTTCAATCCTCTGCTCTACCGACTGAGCTATCCGGGCGACGGGGCCGTATTAAACCCGTTTCACCGGGGTGAGTCAAGAGAAAAGTAGAAAATAATTGTTTGTGACGTTCTTAAAGAATCTCATGGGCTTAGGAATTCTTTTCGCCCTGTGGCACGTAGCCTTCAATAATATCAATCTCTTCATTGGCGAGAAATTTTTCCATCTGTTCTGTCAGGTAGCTTCGGGCAGATGGATCCATCATATTCAGGCGTTTTTCATTGATCAGCATGGTTTGTTTACTTAGCCATTCGCCCCATGCTTTCTTTGAAACGTTTTCGAACAGGTAGGCTCCTTTTGGTCCTGGCATAGGGGGCATATCTAACCCTTCCAGTTCTTGTTTGTATTTGACGCAGGAAACGGTGCGACTCATCAAATTCACCTTTGTTTGCCGTTTGTGATTGAGCTCCGAAGAGTTAATCAGTTATTTATGAATTGCTGATAGCTGTGTAGCGAGAGATTTAAAATATAGTATCGTGCTTTGAACCCTGAGGCTAGCGATAACCGTGGCGAGAGTTCGCTTCGATTTATTTGTTCTTGAACTTGAAAAACAACAGATTAGATACTGTACTAATAACCAATGTCGGTGTTTATCGTGTGGAAGCAGTAAACATTGGTTGTGACTAAGTGTATGATTGCCAAAATAGAAAAATCCAAAAATAAATAGCACCGAAGGTTTATGAATGAAAGTCTTGCTAGTTGACGATTCCCCCGTAGATAGAGTGATATCAGAAGCGTTTCTGCTTGAGCTTGGGCATGAGGTCATCCTTGGCGAGAACGGCCAGCAAGCGCTGGAGCTCTATAGAACGTACAAGCCAGACATTATTCTTATGGATGAGGTGATGCCGATAATGCGTGGGCATGAGGCAGCCAGAGCCATTCGGGAGCATGAAGATAACTGGATTCCAATTATATTTTTAAGTGCGCGCTTTACTGCCGAAGACATTAAGGCGGGTATTGATGCGGGTGGGGATGACTACCTTGCCAAGCCGCTGGATCAGAAAATTCTGGCCGCCAAGATGAAAGCGATGGAACGTATTGCTAATATGCGTCAAAAATTGCTTGAGGTCTCCGAAGAACTTGAAAAGGCTAATATTGAGCTGCAGCGGCAGGCGGATGTGGATGGCCTGACCGGCTTAGCAAATCGCCGCTATCTGGATCGTTTTTTGTCTCATGAGGTTGCACGATGCGCGCGGAGTGCACAACCGCTGTCCGTTATTATGTGTGATATTGATGAGTTTAAGCGCTATAACGACCACTACGGACACTTGAAGGGCGATGACTGCATTAAAATGATTGCTCATGCGTTAACCGTCAGAACCCGTAGAGCGACAGATCTCGCTGCGCGCTTTGGGGGGGAGGAGTTTGTTTTGAATTTGCCCAATACTACCGGAAGTGATGCAATTAAGGTGGCACAGAAAATAAGGGCTAAAGTCGAAGCGTTAAATATTATGCACGAGAAGTCGTCTGTAGCAGATCATGTGACGCTCAGCATGGGCATTTATAACGCCACACCCACGTCCATGACGCGAAGTGAAGACTTTCTTCATCTGGCTGATCAAGCGCTTTATCATGCAAAACAGAACGGTCGTAATAAAGTAACAAACTATAGCGATATCGAAAGCTCAGGACGTGCGATTGTGCAACGCTAGTTTGTAAGGCGGTAACGGGGTCAGCCCGTCGCACGGTGCGTGAGCTGGTTTACATACTGTCTTATCGGTGCCGCCATACCCAATGCCTGATGCGCGTCATGAGTGAACCAGTCGGCGAGTTGAGCCTCATTTATTACGGGCAACCTGCTCGTGCAGCTTAGTATTAGAGGGTGCAATATCAGATGATAATGGCTGAACGTGTGTTTAAAGCTCTCTTTTTCGGCCTTTAGCTGGCACTCCATAGCCAGGCGCTCTCTGCAGTGATGGATAATGTTCTCCTTTGAAAGCTCAAAAGATACCTCGGGTAAACTCCATAGACCTCCCCAGATGCCTGCCGGTGGACGTTTTTCAATAAATAGCGCTTGCTCTTCGTTCTCGATATGCAGTAACCATCGGTGTTTTACCGGTAGCTGTTGTTTAGGTTTAGGTGTTGGCAGTTGCTGGGTAGTGTTTTCATTGCGGGCATTACATGAAAGCTTGAGTGGACACTCTATGCAGTTTGGTTTGCTCCTCGTACATAGTGTTGCGCCCAGATCCATCATCGCTTGGGTGTAGTCATCAAAGCGGTTTTCGGGTGTGTAGGTTTCAGCCCAATACCATAACTCTCTCGCTACGGATGAGTGGCCAGTCCACCCTTCAATGCCGTGGAATCGAGCCAACACTCGTTTAACATTGCCGTCCAGTATTGCTGCGCGCTGATTCAGGGCCAATGATAATATGGCACCCGCAGTTGAACGACCGATGCCTGGGAGTGCTTCGATTGTGTCGAGTGTTGTTGGAAAACATCCCTGGTGTTGAGATTGGATGGTACGAGCTGTTTTATGGAGGTTTCGTGCTCTGGCGTAATAGCCCAACCCTGCCCAGTGCTGTAATACATCATCTTCCTCTGCGTCGGCTAGCGCGTCGAGTGAAGGAAAGCGAGACATAAATCGCTGGTAGTAGGGGATCACCGTTGTAACCTGAGTCTGCTGTAGCATGATCTCCGAAACCCAGACGCGGTACGGATTTTTGTTGATCTGCCAAGGCAGATTTTTTCTACCATGCTGGTCAAACCATTCAAGTACGGCTTGGCTAAAGTGCGCTGGGTTCACGGTAAGGAATTCTCTTGCTGGGGGTGTGAAAACGAGAAGGTGAGCATTGTATGCTCACCTTAGGGAGATTTAAATCGATTTGTATCCGATTGGCTTAGAACAGACCTTTAAGCAGCTTTTTGACTTCCTTTTTTGTTTCTGAGTCGTCATCACCCAGAAACTTGTTTAACTGTTTATCAATCTCTTTACCTGCTTTACGTTCAAGCTCTTTCTTGCCCAGTGCTAGCGCCAGTTCCTCGACACGTCCGTAGTCTAGGCCGCAGAGTTTGGTAGGTTCGCCGTCAAGTTGGCCTTTGCAGATCACCGGAATAGCAAGCGCTTGAACTTTTTCTTCAACACGACAGGCGTTGTCGCCTAAATCACCGGTGACGGTGAGATCCACCCCATAGTTAATGCTTAGTGTTTCGGCATTGATTACACCCTTACCATTTAAGGCCAAACCACTGAGTGCTGCGGTCAGGTTGTTGTTGGTGAACTCGTTGCCGTTAATGTCTAGGCTGCCTTTCATGGACTGAAAGTCAGTCTTTGCCGGCCAGTCACTTTTAGTGACTTTGTCTTTATTAACTAAGGCGAATCCTTCGCAGGTGAGGCGGGTCAGATTAAAACCATGAAAGGCTCCCTGGTCAAAATTGAAGTTCGCTTTACCTTTGGCTGCGCTTCGAAGTGCCGACACGGTATTGCCAGCGGTTTTAATGTCTGCATTAAGGTTGACGCCACCGGAGAGGATTTTAATATCCTGGAAGTCTTGAAGTAGTGGCAGTATCTGAATGTTGTCTACTTTCTTGTTGATCTGCCATGTGGGGTTGTCGGTTGTCGCATCAATCTTGCCATTGACGATGAAGCTGCCTTCGTACAGTTTGCCACTGGCCTCTGTTAATGAAATGACACCTTTTTGGGCATTCATCAACAATTTAAGATCGTTTAATTTTAAGTTTCTAGCAATGAGACTTTGTTGTCCGAAT
>JBFKTM010000002.1:0-22246 GCA_041636295.1 Oleiphilaceae bacterium | reverse complement strand
CTAAGAAAAACTGAATGACAACCATTAAAGCGAGTACAAGAGGGTACTCCCAACCACCGCCGGTGTTTGAAAATAACCAGCCGCTGCCCAAATGAGCCCAGGTTGCACCCAGTAGAATAGGCAGTAAACCTAAGGCTACCCATCGGGTTTTCACCCCAAGCAACAGCGCGAGACCTCCTATCAATTCGGCGAAGAACACGACATAAGCGAGCCAGGTAGGCAGGCCAATTGAATTAAAAAATTGAGCAGTTCCCGATAGCGTAAAAATCATCAGTTTGAGGTATAAGCTGTGTGCGATTAGCACTGTGCCCAAGGTCAGTCTGAGTAAAAGGGCTGCGATGTCTTGGTTCGGTTTCATAAGCATAAGATTTCTCCTTTGAACGTTGGAGCTAGTTTATCTTTTGCTTTATTGCTTGTTTATTCCAGATGTACGCAAATAAATATTGCGTAGATGCACAGTATAATGAACTATGCAGGGTCTCGCAGTGAGGAGCCACTCAGTGAATAGTCGGATGGTTCTATATCAAAATACTTTTTCAGCATACGGTTGAAAAAACCGGATTCTTTGATGGTATTGAGGGCTCTGATCCATTCATCATCCCGAACTTTGTCTGAGTCCTTATTCGTGGCGATCCACAGCGGCAGCACCTGCAGCGTCTTGCCGAATTGCAGCCTGTCGCTATATCCTGCCTTTCTCCAGCCCAGTACAGCCTCAGGCTGGGCGGTAAAGATGGCTGCAACTCGATTATCCGCGAGGGCTGGAAAGAGTTGCTTGCCGGAAAAGGTGACATAGGGCACACCAAAGGCTTTCAACTGTTCCTCTTGAGGGGTACCCAGAATCACGCCGATGCCGCGAATCTGTCTGGCTTGCTTGGGGCTGTCGATAAGCGCCTTCCCCTGCTTGTTTATAAACATCACCGGCACATCAAAAACCTTGCATATCCAGCGATAGTTCGGCTCCCGGGATGGCGTCCTCGTCAATGGGAAAATGACTGCGTTTGGGGTTGCGATGGTCATTAACTGGGCCCGCTTCCAAGGTAGAAATTGAACCTTTGGCTTTAATCCCATGACCTTCGTCATTTCCATAACGACTTCTATGAGAAACCCCGAGTTTTCCTGAGAGTTGGTGGTGTAAATGGGCTCGTCTTCCAGATAGAAGACGATATCCTCGGCTGCAAGCGCTGGGCCAGCGATTATTAACGATAGCACTAATGTTAATGCTGCCCACAAGCTTTCGTTAAGCATATTCTCTCCACCACACGCTATCTGATAGATTGCTTCCTGCTCTTATCGTGCTGTATATGGGACTATAGCACAAATCAGAGGGGGGATTTCATAGTGAAGCCAAGGTGGAAATCATTGATAGGCTGTACTGGTCAATTGTTTTCGACTCAGCCAAACCAGAGACGCTTGAACAGAAATGGAAGTTGAAGGTTGTGAGAAATATAAGGTCTAAGCTTCTGGCGCTTAGTTGATTAAAAAATTTTCCTCCGCCCGCTTTTCTTTCCCCTTATGTGGAAAAAGTGGTCTGCAGTGACGTTAGGGTCAGTATTCGGATTACCAAGTAATGATTTTTAATTTACTGGTTGGTGATAGATTTGTTGTAACCACTTGATTTTAAAGTGGTGGCCCCTCCGTGACTTGAACACGGGACCTACCGATTATGAGTCGGGTGCTCTAACCAACTGAGCTAAGGGGCCATTTATCAGAGAGAGTTCTGAAAAGAAGGCGTCATTATACTGATGACGCCCTCTATTTCAATAACTATTCGTCGAGGAAGCTGCGAAGATGATCTGAGCGGCTTGGGTGACGCAGTTTACGGAGTGCTTTGGCTTCGATTTGACGGATACGCTCACGGGTTACGTCGAACTGCTTGCCGACTTCTTCCAATGTGTGATCTGTGTTCATTTCAATACCAAAACGCATGCGCAGTACTTTTGCTTCACGCGCTGTTAAGCCGGAAAGTACCGACTTGGTCGCTTCTTTCAAGCCTGAGCCGGTTGCTGAGTCAACAGGGGACTCGGCCAACGTATCTTCAATAAAGTCACCCAAATGTGAATCTTCATCATCACCGATGGGGGTTTCCATTGAAATTGGCTCTTTGGCGATTTTCAGCACCTTGCGAACCTTGTCTTCAGGCATATCCATACGCTCACCCAACTCTTCAGGTGTCGGCTCTCGGCCCATCTCCTGCAGCATTTGGCGAGAAATTCGATTCAACTTGTTGATAGTCTCAATCATGTGAACCGGAATACGGATCGTTCTGGCCTGATCGGCAATAGACCGGGTAATTGCCTGTCTGATCCACCATGTGGCATAGGTCGAGAACTTATAGCCTCGGCGGTATTCAAACTTATCAACCGCTTTCATCAGACCGATGTTGCCTTCCTGGATCAAATCGAGGAACTGCAATCCACGGTTGGTGTACTTCTTGGCGATCGAGATAACCAAACGCAAGTTTGCTTCGACCATCTCTTTCTTGGCTCGGCGTGCCTTGGCTTCGCCAATGGAAATTCGACGGTTGATATCTTTAATAACGGGGATATCGATACCTGCGTCATTCGACAGATTCTGAATCTTGCGCTGCAAACGGGTAATATCGTCTACTCTTGCACTAATGGCATCAGCATAACCCAGCCCACTATCAGCTAATTCTTGAGCCCAGGAGAGGTTGCCCTCATTGCCAGGGAAACGCTTGATAAAGTCTTTTCTTGGCATTTTGCATTCGCGGGCACAGATATCCATGATCTTGCGCTCATGTAGTCTGATGCTGTCATTGATGCTGCGAATTCTGCGTACCAAGACGTCAAAGCGTTTAGGGGCCAACTTCATCGGGGCAAAAATAGTTCCCAGCTCGTCAAGCGCCTTAATGGCTTCTTTGCTCTGGCGGCCATATTTGCTAATAGCGTCTTCGACGATCTGATTCTTCTCACGAAGTTCGGTGAAGCGTATACGGGTCTCTTCAGGATCTGGACCGCTCTCTACTTCATCGTCTTCGCTATCGGAAGTATCGTCATCTTCTTCGTCATCATCGCTATCCTCTTCATCTGCCTTTTCTACAGGCTTAGGGGGGGCAGCGACACTGACTTCGGCATCGGGATCAAGGTAGCCGGTAACAACGTCACTCAGGCGGCCTTCTTCTTCAATGATGTTGTCATAGGCACTAATCGTACTTGATACGGTGCCGGGGAAGTGGGCTAGAGCAGACATGACGTCTCTCAAGCCTTCTTCAATTCGTTTGGCTATAACAATTTCGCCTTCGCGCGTCAGTAGTTCCACGGTACCCATTTCACGCATATACATGCGTACTGGGTCTGTTGTTCGTCCTGCTTCGGATTCTACGGCTGCCAGCGCGGCGGCTGCCTCGGCGGCTGCGACTTCATCGGTAGAGTCGCCGTCGGCCATGAGTAGAGAATCGGCATCGGGTGCGCTTTCGGTTACCTGAATGCCCATATCGTTGATCATTCGAATAATATCTTCGACCTGATCTGGATCTGCGATGTCTTGAGGAAGGTGGTCGTTTACTTCTGCGTAAGTCAGGTACCCCTGTTCTTTACCTCGAGCAATTAGTTCTTTCAAACGGGACTGTTGAGAATCGCCTGACATATACACCCTTTCGGTTTGGTGGTGATCAAAAATCAAACTGACATTATAGCCTGAATCGAAAAGCCATGCCACTGAACGCAATATGGAGTCAGATATTCTGAATTCAAGTCATAGCCAGCTACTATTTGTTTATTGTGTGGCTTTTTCTCCCCATGTGGAGAGTGCTCTGAGTTCTTCTTTCTCTTCGTTGCTAAGAGGCTGGCTATGTGACTTTTCAAGCAGCGCGTCACGTCTTTTTTCTTGTGCGGCTTTATGAAGTGTGTCGTGAGCTTCTTGCAATGCATCTTCTGCTAAGGGAATAAACTCAATATCATCAAAAAGAGTATAGAAGTAATTTCTATTCTCGCTATTGGTGGCAATGGAAATTAACAGCGCTTTATTGGTATTTATCTCGTGATTGAGGATGTAGTTTGCAAAATTAAGGGTTGAAGGAAACTGCGCCGTTATGCTGTTCTGTTGGATGTGTGTGTTAAATGCAGCGGCCTTGTCTGGATAAAAATAGAGTGCCAGGCAGACGGATATGTCGGGCTTACGCTTTACCGTGACAGGGGGGGGCGCTTTTTTATAGTAGCCGCTCTCTTTAGGTTGGCGTCGCGCATCGTTTTTCTGAAACGGCTGTTTCTTTTGCCGGTTAAAAAAACTGTTGGTCAGGCTGCGTAGCTGTTCTTTGATGCCAGCCTTGATGGTCTGTGATGCGATGAGTTCGATTTCCGGCTCTGCGCGCTTTTTTAATAGTCCTTTATGTTCAGGAATATCCAGGTTAAGTCCTTCGCAATGAACATCAAAGAAAAAACTGGAAAGTGGGCGTGCTTCAGTGATGCGCTTTTCAAATTGTTGCTGTCCCTCCTTTCTCACCAGTGTGTCAGGGTCTTCCCCTTCAGGCAGAAGGAGAAATTGTATCTGAACACCATCTTGGGCTAATGGTAGGCAGTTGTGCATCGCTTTTTGTGCAGCGTTGAGCCCTGCCTGGTCACCATCAAAGCAAAATATAATATGGTTGCAATGTCTTAGTAGTGAGTTCAGATTGTCTT
Organism: Oleiphilaceae bacterium; assembly: GCA_041636295.1. Classification (GTDB taxonomy): domain Bacteria; phylum Pseudomonadota; class Gammaproteobacteria; order Pseudomonadales; family Oleiphilaceae; genus Alkalimarinus. The sequence goes on along the minus strand of JBFKTM010000002.1, from coordinate 17,609 downwards.
GATTGGTGGCTGTGCCCAGAGTGGCTACCGCGTAGGTGATGCCGAACTGTGCGAGGGCGACCACGTCCATATAGCCTTCAACGACCAGTAGTTTCTCGATGTGGCGGTTGGCCTGGTAGGCTTCATAAAGTCCGTAGATTTCGTTGCTTTTATGAAAAACGGAGGACTCGGGGGAGTTTATATATTTGGCCTTGTCGTTGCCTAGTGTGCGGCCACCGAAAGCGATTGTCTTACCGCGAGGGTTGCGGATAGGAAACATGATCCGGTTTTGAAAAAGATCAAACGGTCGGTCGTAACGATTCGATACTATTTTGGTCTCAACGAGCGCATTGAGTCGATCGCTTGAGCAGTGGGGGGCCAGATTGTTTTTGTCCGGAGGGGCGAACCCTAGCTTGTAGGTGTCAATAATTTCGCTACTAAGCCCTCTGTTTCTTAGGTATTGCTGTGCATGGTCACGTAATGGGCTCTGATGGAGTTGTTGTTCGTAGAAATCAGCTGCAAAGGCCAGGGCGCTAATCAGCCGTTGACTGGCGTCGAACTGTTGTTTGACTGCTTCATCCTTGGGAACTTCCACTCCCGCCAGTCGTGCAAGCTCTTCGACTGCGTCGTTAAATGATTGATTCTCAAATTCGCGCAGAAAACTGATAGCATCGCCATGTGCGCCACAGCCAAAGCAGTGGTAAAACTGTTTGTCGGGTACGACATTGAATGAGGGGGTCTTCTCTTTGTGAAAAGGGCAGCAGGCCTTGTATCCACCGCCGCTTCGTTTTAGCGGTACGCGGGATGATATAAGGTCGACAATATTGATTCTATTTAAAAGATCGTCGATAAAAGGCTGCGGTATCATTCCTGCCATGGTTTGTGATGCTCTCCGATGTTGATCTTAGTGTGCGTGATCAATTTCAAATCGTACTGGAAAAACAGTTATCGCATGTTCAAGAATACACTAGTGCTGACGGGCAGGGGAGGGGCGAGAATGGTTGCGGGCTAAGCATAAAGTAACAATCACTTGAATAGCGCCTGCTTGCTGCGCAATCGCTTGCGAAGCTGTGTTGTAACTGGCTTTTACAGAAGCGCTTTTTTAACTTTTCCGCTAATAACGCCCATGTCTGCGCGACCCTGTGCTTTGGGTCTGACCAGGGCCATTACTTTGCCCATGTCTTGCATAGATGTTGCTCCGCTTTCGCTGACGGCCTCTTGAACCAATGCGTCCAGCTCTTCTTCAGTAAGCGCTTCCGGCAGGAAGTCTTGAATAACGGCAATTTCATCTTGCTCAACTTTGGCAAGTTCGGCTCGGCCAGCATCAGTGTACTGTTTTGCAGAGTCTCGGCGTTGTTTGACCATTTTATCTAAAATAGTCATTAAGCGTTCATCGTCAACTTCAACTCGCTCGTCGACTTCGATGCGTTTTATTTCGGCCATGATGAGTCGAATGGTGCCAAGACGGTCTTTGTCTTTTGCACGCATTGCTTCTTTCATAGCGTCTTTAACGCGAGACTTTAATTCTGTACTGGCCATGAGCCTGTCCTATTAATCTATAGTCGATTAATACAGACGTTCGAAGCGTTTGGTCTCACGCTGAACTTTCTTCGCGTGACGCTTAACTGCTGCAGCGGCCTTGCGCTTACGAACAGAGGTTGGCTTTTCGTAAAATTCGCGACGACGAACTTCAGAAAGGATGCCCGCTTTCTCGCAAGAACGCTTAAAGCGACGTAGAGCAATATCAAATGGCTCGTTTTCTTTAACTTTTACAGAAGGCATTCAAGGTACCTGTAATCTTTTGGGTTAATCCGATTCTGATCTATTACTCAATGAGCGTGCGATCTACTTATTCCTAATTAATTTTGTCAGTAGAGCGACGTTTGAATCGCACCACTACTGTATTACTACTCTACATCTTAGCAATACCGACGATGATCATCTAACTTGTTCGTTAAAAATAGGCAAATGATCAAGCAAAAACTATAGGGGCGCGAATTCTAATCCTTATTAATACCCTTTGTAAAGACTTTAGTTGATTTAATGACAAGCATCTCACCTGTTTTTCTGGTAATCTGCGCGCCTTAAAGATCGGAGTCTGGGCTCATGGTCAACGTTTATAGTAAGTGGAAAGTTTAGCGGAGAACGCAGTGATTGTACTGGGTATAGAGACCTCATGTGACGAAACGGGTATCGCATTGTTTGATAGTGAGCGGGGGTTGTTGTCGGATGCGCTTTATAGCCAGATCGAGGTGCATGCCGATTATGGCGGTGTCGTCCCAGAGTTGGCCTCAAGAGATCATATTCGCAAGATACTGCCGCTTATTGATGAAGTGCTGGACGGCGCAGCCCTGAACAAAACACAAATTGATGCGATTGCCTACACGGCGGGTCCTGGGCTTGTGGGGGCACTAATGGTCGGCGCGGCCGTCGCGCAATCACTAGGGCTGGTCTTAAACATACCGGTGATTGGTGTTCATCATATGGAAGGGCACTTGTTGGCCCCAATGCTTGAAGAGCGGCCACCTGAATTTCCATTTGTAGCACTGTTAGTGTCGGGTGGTCATACTCAGTTGGTGAAAGTAGAGGGAATTGGTCGTTACGAGTTACTGGGCGAATCGGTTGATGATGCCGCAGGCGAGGCGTTTGATAAGGCCGCGAAAATGCTCGGTCTTGACTATCCGGGTGGCCCGCATATCGCGAAATTGGCGGAGCGGGGAGATGTAAGCCGGTTTCATTTTCCGCGCCCCATGACGGATCGGCCCGGTCTAGATTTCAGTTTTAGCGGTCTGAAGACGTTTACCCTGAATACCACGCAGCAATGCAGTGTTGATGGTGTTGTTGATGAGCAGACTAAAGCGGATATCGCCGCTGCGTTTCAGGAGGCCGTGGTGGATACGCTGACCTTAAAGTGCCGAAGGGCTCTACGACAGACCGGCATGAAACGGTTAGTAATAGCAGGAGGCGTGAGCGCCAATAAGTCACTAAGGGCTACCTTGGAGAATATGGTGACTAAAGAGCGTGCCGAGGTCTTTTATGCCCGACCGGAATTCTGCACTGATAATGGCGCGATGATAGCCTTTGCCGGTTGTCAGCGACTGGTGGCAGGTCAAGTTGACGATTGCACCCTAAGGGCTGTGCCGCGATGGCCGCTTGAAAGCTTGCCTGCGGTCGAGTAGCTATTTTTTACAGGTCGGGCTTGTCGAGACGTTTTTCGTTGCCGGTAAGCAGACCAACAATATTGTCTTTGTGACGAATTATGATCATCACGCTGAGAATCCCGTATACCAGGGTGTACGCAGGGTCTACCAGGTAAGCCAACAGGGGGGCCGCGACGGCCGCGGTAAGAGAGGCGACGGAAGATATTCTGACTCTCCGGGCAATAATGATCCAGCAGGTAGCCATGAGTAGCGTAGTCAGCGGGGAGAGTATCAAGCCGGCCCCTAGTGTGGTTGCGACGCCTTTTCCGCCTCGGAACTGGTAATACACCGGGTACATATGCCCTATTATGGCAGCTAGTGCGACCAGGCCTTGCGCTAATTCGGGTAGCTCATATGAGATGGCAAGGTAGACAGGGAACGCGCCTTTGGCGCTGTCTATAAGTAGTGCGATCGTTGCGGGTAGCGCGCCGCCAATTCGGTAGACGTTGGTGGCTCCTGGATTGGTAGAGCCGGTTGTTCTCGGGTCTTTTAAACCCAGTAGGCGGCAAGCAGCAATGGCCCCGGAAGCTGAGCCGATACCATAAGCAAAGATGATGAGAAAGAAGGTGATTATCAGTTTGCCAATTTCCATAGGTGCACAACTGAGGATTAACTAAATTAAGGCTAACATACACGGCTGGTTAGTGTCCGTCCAGCTAGATTATCAGACACTTTGGTTGATACTTCAGTGTAGGCTGGAGTCTGTGCCGGAGTAGAGTAAGCCAACGTCTCCGAATAGCGACCTGTCCATTGGAGATAGCGGCGTAAGTTTCTAGCCCTCAATGGGGTGATTTGGGGTAAATGAGCATCAAATGAGTAGTGATATTGTATTTATAAATGGCCTTGCCATTGAAACCACGATCGGTGTCTATGACTGGGAACGCACGATTAAGCAGCAGTTGGTGCTCGATCTTGAGATGTGTTTTGACATCCAGCAGGCCGCCGCGACGGATAATCTGCAATACGCCCTAGATTATAGTGCCGTTTCGCAACGCATTATTTCTTTGGTTGAGGGGAGTAGCTATCAACTCATAGAATCGCTGGCAGAGCAGGTGGCGGAAGTTGTAATGGGTGAGTTTGCGGTGTCGGGTTTGAAGCTGAGGCTGAGCAAGCCGGGGGCGGTGCCCGAGGCCAGCAATGTCGGGCTGGTTATTGTGCGTGGCGATTATCCGCATGGGAGTACTACTCATGGCTAAAGTCTATGTAAGTATTGGCAGCAATATTGATCGGTTCCGGCATGTGACGGCAGCATTGGATGCACTGCAGGATGAGTTTGGCCAGCTGGAAGTTTCCTCGGTATATGAAAGTGAGGCGGTCGGCTTTGAAGGGGACTGCTTTCTTAATCTGGTGGCAGGTTTTAATACAGGCTTGGCGGTCGGGAGTTTGTCTGCACGATTAAAAAAGATCGAAGAGCGCAATGGTCGTATTAAGAATGCGCCCAAGTTTTGTTCTCGCACATTGGATATCGATATTCTCACCTATGATGATCTGGTCGGCGAGGAGGATGGTGTTCGTTTACCGCGAGCGGAGATACTCGAAAATGCCTTCGTGCTTTGGCCATTGGCGGAGGTGGCTAACGGTCAGATGCACCCGGAAGCGTTGAAAACCTACGGTCAGCTTTGGCAGGCGTTTGATAGGCCGCAACGGCTATGGCCTATCGACTTTACCTGGCAGGAGGCGGTTATTTCGGTGGCCAAGGTGCCGGTTACATAGACTCTTCATGTTTATTGTAAAGATTGATTAAACCTTCGGTAGAAACATCAAGTTGACTATCGGAGGACTCTTTTAAGAGTTTGCGCAGAATCTCATTCCCCAGCTGCTTGCCTAGTTCGACCCCCCACTGATCAAATGAATTGATATTCCAGATTGCGCCCTGGACATAGACCTTGTGCTCATACAATGCAATGAGTGCACCCACCGTTCTCGGTGTGGCTTTTTCAAATAAAATGGTATTCGAAGGTTTGTTGCCTGCAATGACCTTGTGGGGTGCCAGTTCACTGGCCTCTTTTTCACTTAGCCCCTTGCTTAACAGCTCCTGCTTGGCCTCTTGCTCGGTCTTCCCTTGCATGAGCGCCTGGGTTTGACTGAGACAGTTTGCGAATAGGATGGCGTGGTGATTGGCTACTGGATTGTGGCTCTGCAGCGGGATGATAAAATCAGCCGGAGAGAAGCTGGTTCCCTGGTGCAGCAACTGGTGATAGGCGTGCTGGCCATTGGCCCCGGCACCGCCCCAGATTATAGGGCCGGTTGCATAGTCAACGGGCGTACCGTCAAGAGTGACGGACTTGCCGTTGCTTTCCATATCCAGTTGCTGGATGTGGGCGGGCAGCCCTCTCAAGTAGTGATCATAGGGCAGGATGGCATGGGAGTCAGCCCCTAAAAAGTTGCCGTACCAAATGCCGAGTAGCCCCAGAATAACGGGAAGATTATCTTCCAGAGGGGCGGTTCGGAAGTGCTTGTCCATGGCATTGGCACCGGAGAGCAGAGCTTTGAAGCCATCCATGCCAATGGCTAACGCGATCGGCAGACCAATCGCGGACCATAGTGAATAGCGGCCACCGACCCAGTCCCACATCGGGAAGATGTTGTCACCCTGAATGCCGAAGTCGACCGCTGCCTGTGTATTGGCGGTAACCGCAACAAAGTGCTTGGCAATGGTCTCGACATTACCACCATTCCTTAAGAACCAGCTGCGGGCGACCTTGGTATTTTCCAGGGTTTCCTGGGTACCAAAGGATTTGGACTGAATGATAAATAGTGTCGTTTCAGGGTTTAGATGTTTGAGTACTTCGGTAATGTGGCTGCCATCTATGTTGGCGACATAGTGGCAATTCAGTGCATTGTTCCAATAGGGCTTTAGTGCTGCGGATACCAGTTTGGGACCAAGGAATGAGCCACCGATGCCGATACTGACGATGTCTTTAAATGGCTTGTTGGTGAAGCCTCGCCATTGTGCGCTATGAATTCTCCAGACGAATTTCTCCATCTGGTGAAGTGTCTCCCTGACCTCCGGCATGATATCTTCGTCGCCCACCAGAATGGGGCCGTTGGCCAGATTTCGCAGGGCAATATGTAGGGCGGGTCGCTGTTCAGAGGTGTTAATGGCTTTGCCCTGAAACATCGCTTCGATTTTCTCCGGGAGCGAAGCTTCTCTAGCCATTGCCATTAGGTGCTGCATGGTCTCTGTGGTGATGCGATTTTTTGAATAATCGAGTTTTATGCCTGCAGCGCTGGTGAAGAAACGATCAAAACGCTCCGCATCATTAGCGAATAGCTCTCGCATGTGAAGTTGCACAACGGACTTTGCGTGTAGCTCCAGAGCCTTCCAGCTGGGTAACTGTGTGAACGCGGGTTGCTGTTGTTTAGTCGGTGTCAGGGAGTCCAGCTCTTTGGTCATTGAATCGTGCTTCCTTGTAGGTATTGCCTGCCGTCTGGTTTATAGGGTTATGTTATCGATTAGTCGGGTTGAGCCCAAGAAGGCCGCGATGAGTATGGTAATCGATTGGGTCGACTCATCGGCTGGCTCAAGGGTGGCGCTATCGATAATATTAAAATAGTCGTTTCTGAACTGGTTTGCACTGAGCTGTTCAGTGGCTTCGGTAACGAGTTGAGAAAAATCCCGTCGTCCGGCTCTTATTTTATCGGCAGTTTCAGTCATGATTCTGTTAAGGTTGGGGGCGATTGCTCGCTCTTCCGCGCTAAGGTATCCATTGCGAGAGCTTTTGGCTAGGCCGTCGCTCTCCCGCACGGTGGGTATCCCTATGATCTCAATCGGCATAAACAGGTCGGTAGTCATTTTTCGGATCACCGCCAACTGCTGAAAGTCCTTCTCGCCAAACACGGCAATATCGGGTTGGACCATGTTGAAAAGCATGGTAACAACCGTTGATACACCGGTGAAATGGCCTGGGCGGCTGGCTCCACAATGTCGCTCTGTAAGCCCCGGTACAATGACTTTAGTTTGACTATCCATACCGCGAGGGTAAATTTCGTTAGCCGATGGGGCAAATACCAAGTGGTTTCCCGCAGCCTGTAGTTTACTCTGGTCTTGCTCAAGTGTGCGGGGGTAGGCGTCGAGATCTTCGTTGGCACCGAATTGGAGCGGATTTACAAAAATGCTGGTAACGACAAAATCACCGAGCGTTAGCCCTTTTTTGACCAGTTCGATATGCCCTTCATGGAGATTGCCCATGGTTGGGACGAAAACAATCTTGTTGCCCGCGCGTCGTTGCTGTTGAATGGCACCGCGCAACGCTTCAATTGTGTGTACAGTGTTCATGTGTCTTGTCGTGAGTCATTGTTAGAATGGATAGTTAAACAGAGGGCCGATGACCCTCTACGTGTCCGGCTAGGCTGTAAAGGTGTGTTCGGCCGCAGGGAATTGTCCACTTTTTACGTCACTGACGTAGGCCTTAATCGCCTCTTCAATGGAGTCGGCGTCCGCCATGAAGTTCTTCACAAATTTGGGGCGACGCCCAGGGGTAATGCCAAGCAAATCATGTAGCACTAGTACTTGAGCGTCGGTCGCTGCGCCAGCGCCTATTCCAATAACCGGTGCCGTCAGGCTGTTAGTGACACGAGCCCCTAATTCACTGGGGACGCACTCAAGCAAGATGATATCGGCGCCGGCCTGTTGTTGTGCCAAGGCATGCTCCACCATTTGATCGGCCTGCTCTGACTCACGGCCCTGTACCTTGTACCCACCGAGTTTATTGACCGATTGCGGGGTTAAGCCAAGGTGAGCGCAGACCGGAATACCTCGCTCGCTCAGCATGCGGATGGTCTCACATAGCCAGTCACCACCTTCAATTTTTACCATATGGGCACCGGCTTGCATTAGTAGTGCTGCGTTGTCCAGCGCCTGTTCCGGGGTTGCGTAGGACATAAAGGGCATATCAGCCATGATTAGGGCACCCTGATTGCCACGTTTTACCGACTCGGTGTGATAAATCATCTGCTCCATGGTTACCGGCAGGGTGCTGTCATGCCCCTGTAGCACCATTCCTAATGAGTCGCCGACTAAGATAACCTCAACACCGGCCGAGCTAACGACATTGGCAAAAGTGGCATCGTAACTGGTAATGCAGGTGAATTTCTCGCCTGCTTCTTTGCAGGACCTCAACGTTTGAATTGTCGTGGGCATTTTTTATCCTACTGATCTTTATCGCCTATTGGCGCCTATAAAGGGGTCACAGCGCTAAGGGTATCGGGTTCGACTGCTGGGTACAATAGGGATATTGTGGAAAATAAGCTAGCGAATAGGTTGCAGCTGGTTGTCAGGGCATGTATCAAGCAATGAAGAAAGGGGAGTTCCATTGGGGAGGGTTAGTGAGGCATTCATCTCAAGCAGCGGCCGTAACACAAAGTCTCGGTTGGCCAGCTCGTTGTGTGGAATGGTGAGCTGTTCACTGTTCAAGATAAGGTTGCCGTACAGTAAAATATCCAAATCTATAGTACGTTCACCCCAATGGCGCTTCTTAACTCGGCCTTGATTGCGCTCAATTATTTGCAGTTGGGTTAATAGTGCCTCTGGCGAAAGCGCAGTCTGTAGCAGAGCGGCGGCGTTTACAAAATCCGGTTGGTCCTGGGGGCCGACCGGTTTGCTGCCATAATAGGAGGAGCGTGAAAGGAGTGTGCTTGATGGTAACTGAGACAGCGATACTAATGCCAAATCCAGTTGTTTGACTGGCGAATCAAGATTGCTACCAAGCCCTATATAAACCAACTCCATTGACCGCTCTCCACTGTCCACCGTCTACTGCTTCCTCTTTTTAATGTGTTGGGCGTTGTGATTGGCTGTTATAGCGCTTTTTACGGCGTTTGGGGCGTGGCCCATGCGCCTTTACACTGTCCGCCATTTTTCGTTGGGCGTTCTCATCGGATGCTTGATAATCTGTCCACCACTGTCCCAGACCGTCGAGATTCTCGCCGCTCTGTTCTCTCAATAGCAGGAAGTCATAGGCGGCTCTAAAGCGTGGGTGGCTTATCGTCTGAAGGGCTTTGTTTCCACTGCGCTTGGGAAGCCTAAGCTGCATTTCCCATATTTCTTTCATATTGAAACTAAAACGTTTTGGTATGGATGTTGAGTTACACTGCTTGTTAATGACCTTCTGGGCGGCTTGCTGTAGTGCCGGGTAAGGCGGTGTACCGTTGTCTTTGATTTTCTCCCACTGGTCTTCCAGGGCAGGCCATAATAGTGCGGCATAAAGAAACGCTGGGGTAACGGGCTTTTCGTGTTTGATGCGCTGGTCGGTGTTGATCAGGGCTTGTCTTATCAGGGAGAGATGACGTTCACTGCCTTGCTGAAGCACTCGTTCGGTTGCAGGGAATAGCTGGCCAAACAGGTTGAAGTGACGCAGCAGTTCAAAATTGTTCAATGCGTCGCCGGACAGCATTAATTTCAGCACTTCATCAAATAGCCGCGCGGCGGGAATATTACCGAGTAGCGACGCAAGCTCAAAAATAGGTGCTTCGGTTTCAGGAGCGATTGTGAAATCAAGTTTGGAGGCAAAACGTACGGCGCGAAGCATTCTCACCGGGTCTTCACGATAGCGGGTTTCCGGATCACCAATCAGGCGGAGCTCTCTTCTTTCGATATCTTGAAGGCCGTTGGCATAGTCATAGATGGTAAAATCTTTAACACAGTAGTAAAGCGCATTGACGGTAAAGTCTCGCCGTAAGGCATCTTCTTCCATATTGCCATAGACGTTGTCTCGCAATAGCATACCGTGCTCTGAACTGGTGCTCTGGTTTGCGCTGAGGGCGGGCGCTTCGTGATGGCCTCTGAACGTAGCAACCTCAATGACTTCTCGGCCAAATAGTACATGTACAAGCTTAAAGCGGCGGCCAATAAGTCGGGAGTTTTTAAAGAGGTGGTGTACCTCTTCCGGGTGGGCGTCGGTTGCTATGTCAAAATCTTTTGGGTGTTTTCCGAGTAATAGATCGCGTACCCCCCCTCCCACCAGATAAGCCTGATAGTTCGAATTATTGAGACGGTACAGTACTTTTAGTGCTTGAGAGCTAATATCTTTACGCGATATCGGGTGGTTGTCTCGTGGAACTATTTTGAGTTCTGAGCGAGGTGGTTCTATTTTATTAGTTTGGTTTGCGCCTTTTTTAACGCGATCCCATAGACGCTTGACCTTTTTTACAACCACGTGAGAAGTCCCTGAATCCTGTTAGATGATAGCTTTACGTTGTGCGTGATATGAATCTGCATATGACTCAATACCATCGCAATATAAGAAACTGCAGATTTTACCTGTTTGATGTCGATAAGGCGAATGCTGTGCTGATTCTTGGTCGTGAGGAAGATAGAAAGAGGTGTGTTTAAATGAGCTAGCAGGGAAAGCTTGCGCTTTCCCATGCTGAGAAGAGTAGACATTCAGTTATTTTTATTATTGCGTCCTTGTCCCATAGATTTTTCGCTATTCATCATACTAATGAGTAGCTGTGCAAACGGAACGCTTTGAAGACGTAGAGCGGTAGTAGTGAACAAAGGGGGTTAATTACGAGGTCGATGCTGCTGTTGCAGTTCTTGTTAACCTTATAAAACCACTCAATTCACTCTATTGGCCGCTAAAAAACTAAGCATCCAAAACAATCAGTTCGCTACCCGGCTTCCATTTTTATTTTTATTCGGTTGCTGGGCTTCCGCTTTTTTATTTTTATTTGTGCAGTTTTATTTATTTGTTATTTTTATTTTACATAGATTGTAATAGCAGATGTGATGCCAATAAAAATAAAAGGCATAAAAAACAAGTGCATAGGTGTTTTGGTCGATCTTTTCTGGGGAGGTGGGGGTGGTTCTGTTACCGAATAAAAAGCCGACCACTACAAATGCGTTCCGCAAGGTAACACATGGTAACAGTCAGGTAGCAATTTGTATTTTTGAGAGTCTTGGCTCAAAAATCAGAAAGAATGAATTCTTATGCTCATCACAGGCGTTTATGTTCTGAGTGGGTTCACTCTATTGGGCTACAGTAGAAGGTATAGTTGCCTAATGCGACAAATGCAAGGAGTAAGAGGGGAGCTTAGGGGGTAATCAATAGACTATTTGGTGATAACCGCGGGCCAGGTTACTCAGGATTGGGTGTCTAGAAAGCGGTGTGGAAACTAGCACACCGCTGAGTGGCCTAACACCCCTTTTTGCGGGGAATGCCGAGTCGTTGACGACGTTCCCATAGGCTCTTCCTGCTGATACCTAGTTTTTGAGCCAGTTCGGTTTCACTCATCTTGTCTTGATGTTCCAGGACGAAGTGTTGGAAGTAATCTTCCAGTGAGAGATCTTTGGGCTTCTCTCGGTTACTTTTCGGCGTGGGGGCGCTGGCACTAAACAGGCCTTTAGGGATATTAAATTCATCACTATCGGTTTCAATATCCAGCAGCGAAGCGGTTATCATGCTGTCATCACAGAGAATTACCGCCCGCTCAATGGCATTTTCCATTTCACGGACGTTACCTGGCCAGTCATGCTCTTGTATCACTTTCATTGCATCCGGGGATATACTCAAATCCCCTTTCCCCATTTTTAGGGCGATTTTCTTCAGTAGCAGCTTGGCAAGCCCCAGCACGTCTTCTTCCCGCTCTCTCAGCGGCGGGAGTTTTATCTGCATTACATTAAGTCGGTAGTAGAGATCCTCGCGGAACTCGCCGGTCTTGGCCAGCGCTCTCAGGTTTCTGTGGGTTGCCGCGATTAAACGTACATCAACTTTAAGTGATTGGGTAGAACCAACCCGGCGGATCTCGCCTTCTTGCAGTACGCGAAGCAAGCGTGCTTGTGCTTCAAGGGGGAGTTCACCAATTTCGTCGAGAAACAGCGTGCCGCCGTCGGCGGCTTCTACCAAACCATTGCGCGCACTAACCGCACCGGTAAAGGCCCCTTTTTCATGCCCAAACAGCTCCGATTCAATGAGGGTTTCAGGAATCGCGGCACAGTTGACACTGATCAGAGGCTTGTTGTCTCGTTTACTGAATTTATGGAGTGCTCTCGCCGCCAGTTCTTTACCGGTGCCGGATTCGCCTTGAATCAATACGGTAGTATCTGTTGGGGCGACTTTGGCGATTAGATGAAATACCTTCTCCATCGCCTGGCAGCGCCCATAGATAATGTCGCTGATCTGGCCACTGTCAGCCAGTTCAGGTTCATCTTGGGTTATATCGCCGGATTTGCCTTGCTGCTGTTGTTGCCGCTGTAATATCTGGCTGACGGCCGAGAGCATCTCTTCATGATCGAACGGCTTGGCAATATAGTCGATAGCCCCCATTTTCATGGAGTCAACGGCAGATCTAAGGCTGGCATAGCTGGTCATAATAAGTACTGGCTTGTTTTCCGCCAGTGAGATCAGATCGGTGCCTGGTCGCCCCGGTAATCTGAGGTCCGAGATGATTAAGTCAAATTCGTCGAATTGATAATTGTCGAGTGCATCTTGTACCGACTCGGCTTGTTCTACGCCGTAGCCATTATGAACAAGTAATTTATGCAGTGCCGTCCGTATTATCTCTTCGTCTTCAACTACGAGTATGTGTTTCATGCTTTAAAAGCCGGTTCGTCAGTTTTGTCGTTAGTCATGAGGTGCGCAGGCAAGTTAAGTTTAACGATCGTACCTTTGCCGGTTTTTGTATCAGCAGGGCTGATGACCTGAATGTGTCCATAATGTTCTTCAATAATGCTATAGACCAGTGATAACCCAAGACCAGTTCCCTTGTTAGGGTCTTTTGTGGTGTAAAAGGGTTCAAAAACATGATCAAGCTGATCTTTTGGAATTCCACTCCCCTGATCGGAAACTTCAATGATAGCGGAGTAACCATCCCTTTTTCCAGTGATCTCTATCACGCTTCCGTCCTGCGAGGCATCGCGAGCGTTTGATAGCAGGTTAATAAAGACCTGAACCAGTCGCTGCTCATCACCAATTACATAGAGATCGCTTGCACAATAATTGAGATAGCGGATGTCGTTCGCTTGGTCACTGAGGGATAGCAGGTTGATTGCCTCCTGAATGCAGCGATGAATATTGGATGGTTCATGCACGCTGGCCTGTGAGTGGTTGCCCGAACGAGAAAAATTCATCAGCGTTTGTAAAATATTTGAGATGCGTTTGGTCTGGTCGATAATCTGCTGTGCCGTATTCAACAGCTCAGGCTCATCGGTTTCCAATTTCATATTTTGAGCCAGGCAGGCGATACCGGTAACGGGGTTGCCAATTTCATGAGCCACGCCTGCGGCCAGTCGACCCACGGATGCTAGGCGGCTGCTATGAATAAGCTCCTCTTCCAGTAGCTGTGTTTCGGTCTGGTCTTCCAGCAGAATGACCAGGCCACCCTCACTGTCTTGGGGGCCGGCAATACGTGACTTGTGCAAATTAAACCAATGGGGCTTGCCGGTTAAATCGACGCGTTTCTTGTGACAGTGAGACTCTTCGCCCTGTGCAAAGTTATTTAACAGGCTAGACCAGGGGGCTGGAATAGCGTTGAGTGTTGAGCCGACAACTTGATCAGACGACACGCCCGTTAGTACGGTCATGGCCTGATTCCACATTAGGATCTCAAAGTCATGGCCGAGGGAGCACGCCGCAATAGGCAGGTTTTGCAATGTCTGTCGGTGGTAACGTCGCAAACTGTCCAGTTCAGCGGCCAGTCCGGTTAATCGAGACTGGTAGTCTTCCAGCGAGCGCTCGACAAAATGAATGTCTTGGCCAACACTGCCAGGCGTAAGGTGTTTGTAGCTCAGGTTGCGCTTGACGATATCCTGGGCAATAGCAGGCCCCATTAAGCCCGATAGATTCGCCTCAATCTGATCCCTTAGTCGCCGCAGCGCATAAGGCCGATACTCTACTTCAGGTAATTTCAGCTCAATTAACGCCCGCTCTACCTCTCGGCTGGCCACATGTTTGCCTAGGGGCTTACTCAGGCACTCTTTAAACTCTTCAGATGAGCTGGCAACCAGCTCTCGTCTTTGAGGGCGCGAAAGCGTGTCAACGGAGCAGGCTTGGGCCGCAGCCTCCTCGGCACGGGAGGTTTCGGTGAGCAGCGAAACAATGACAAATACAGAGACGTTTACAGTGAGAGCAAGGAAGGTGTAAGCGTGCCAGTCATCGCGTTGCAGTCGATAGTCCGTTAGTCCACCAAATAGCGTGATGACATCATAGTCAAACAGTAGAGGATTCAGCATCGTCAATGACCAAATAATAATGCCGATGATCATGCCGCTGATCACGCCATTCCTGTTACCAATGGGCCAGTAAAGTACTGCCAATACGCCGGGTAGGAGCTGTAGCATGGCAGAGAATGCAAGAATGCCGAGCAGTGAGAGAGAGATATGGTCACCGGTTATCAGATAAAAAAGATAGGCCAGTGAGATAATAAATACGATTAGACCCCGTTTGACCCATTTCAACCAGCTATAGATATTATGCGTCCCTTTAGGGGGGTAAATAGGCAGTACAATATGATTCAGCACCATGCCTGCCAGCGCCAATGTGGTCACGATAATCATGCCGCTGGCGGCAGAGAGACCACCAATAAATGCCACAATGCTGAGTGTGGGGGATTGTGCTGAAAGAGAGACCCCCAGGGTAAAGTATTCCGGAATGGTAGGGGCATTCAGGTTGATGCCAGCCCACAGAATGGGCGGGATAGGGAGGCTGATCAGGAGCAGGTAAAGTGGCAGTGCCCAGGTTGCCTTGAATAGGTTTTGAGGGTTTTGATTTTCGGTAAATGACATATGAAACATATGCGGCATGACCAGGGCCGATGCAAAAAATATGAGTAGTAGTGCACGCCACGGGGCATCTTCGATGGTTTGATCAAAGGCCGTGACGCGAGGCCCCTGAGTTTGCAGCCACTCATCCAGACCGTTAAAACCACCGAACACCTCACTCACCGAGTAGTAGCCGATCGCGAGCAGTGCAACCAGTTTAACGATCGATTCGAAAGCGATAGAAACCACTAATCCTTCATTTTTTTCGCCGGCCACGGTCTCTCGTGCCCCAAATAAAAAGGCGAAGATGACAATCACGGCACAGAACACAAAGCCGAGAATATTTTGTTGTGAACCGGGGGCAAGAATATGAATCGAGTTAGCGACCGCTTGTATTTGCAAACTTAAGAGTGCCAAGGTACCCATTAGGGTAAATAGCGTGACCAGGGTGCCCGCAACCTGACTGCGATAGCGAAAGGCAAACAGGTCTGCCAGTGAAGATAGCTGGTATGCCCGGGTGATGCGCAGTAGTGGCAGCATTAACACCGGCGCTAATAGAAAAGCGCCGCAAACCCCCAGATAATAAGCTAAAAAACCATATCCGAACTCATAGGCCAGACCAACTGAACCATAAAATGCCCAGGCACTGGCATAGACGCCGAGCGAGAGTATGTAGGTAGCGGGATGGCGCACCAGGCGCTTCGGTACGAAACCTTTTTCGGTCGCCCAGGCGATACCAAATAACAAAAGCAGATAGGTCAGGCCAATAAGGAATAGCTGAATTAAGTTAAAACTCATTGGGGCCCCGTCTCGATTCCAGCCAGATCGCCACGCCGATTAATGCAAGCCAGATCAGGTATGGGCGATACCAGGCGCTGCCGGGTTCGACCCACCAGTCAATGACAACCGGAGAGAAAATGTAGATAGCAAGTACGAGTAGAAAAACCAGTCGATAGATATACATGTTATTGGTTAAGCTTCAGCATAAGGTCTGAACACATCATTTTCCTTAAAGGGTCATCATAACTCAGACGCTGAGTCGTTGGCTATGAATCCTGTAGCAGTGTAAGCAATGCGTTCCCTTGTGTTGCCAGTTGCCGGGGTAGCCGGGTCAGTGACCAGTTTAGTGTGGCCCAGGCAATAATGTCGTTGGGTGGCGCGCCATAGAGTTCAAGTGGCAGAGGATGATTGAGTGCTGTAAGCGCGAGTTGCAGGTTGTGGCTAACCGATTGATTGCTAATTGCGGGGGCCAGGTTCTGTTTGCTTAGTTTTTGCCCCGCGCCGTTCAAAATGACCGGGATATGGCCAAATTCAGGTGCGCTCGCGCCAAGGGCCTGATAAAGCGCAAGCTGTGGTGGGGTCGAGTCGATCAGGTCGCTGCCTCGTACAATATGGGTAATGCGCTGGTCAATATCATCGCAGACGACAGCCAGTTGATAGGCATAGAATCCTTCTTTGCGTTTAATGACAAAATCATCAAACTCTTGTTGCGCCCGGTAAGTGCGTTGGCCCAATAACAGGTCATGCCATTGGTAACACCTGTTTTCTGTATGAAAACGGATAGCCAAGGGCTGTCCAGCTGGTTTCTGTCTTGGACGGCACTCCGGGCTATGGCTACCGCTGTTTTCTATCAGGAATTTTCGACTGCAGGGGCAATAGTAAGTGTGGCCATCATGCCACAACTGCTCTATTAACGTTTCGTAGGCATCGCTACGTTGCGATTGATAGCGAACCGTCTCATCCCACCACAAATGGTGAGATTCCAATGTTCGCAGGATCTCACTGCTGGCGCCTCTGACTTCTCGCAACGGATCAATATCTTCTATACGAACCAGCCATTGGCCGTTATGGTTGCGTGCATCCAGGAAGCTGGCCAAAGCAGCTACTAACGATCCAAAATGAAGTGGTCCGGTTGGGGAGGGGGCAAATCGTCCACGGTAGGTGGCAGGTGATGAGTTCATAGCTGAAAGGGCTTACGAGCGGAGAAGGTCCCGCTCGTAACTTAGCCTAGGGCTGTCGCAGTAACAGTCGCAGTCTATTAAACGCCAGTTTGACGCTCTTTAATCTCGGCGAGTGTTTTGCAATCAATACACAAAGAAGCCGTTGGACGTGCTTCCAGACGACGAATGCCTATCTCAACACCACAGGAGTCGCAGAATCCGTAATCATCTTTTTCAATACGATCGATCGTGCTGTCAATCTTCTTGATGAGTTTGCGCTCGCGGTCGCGGGTACGTAGCTCAAGACTGAACTCTTCTTCCTGGGTTGCTCGATCGCTTGGGTCCGCATAGTTCGCCGCATCTTCTTGCATATGGTGTACGGTGCGGTCAACCTCTTCCATTAGCTCCTGTTTCCAGGAGAGTAGAATTTCGCGGAAGTGCTCTCGCTGTGCTTCATTCATGTACTCCTCGCCATCTTGAATCGCGTAAGGAGTAAAGCCTGAGAATCCGTCTTTTTTCATTTCTGTATTTGGCATATTTTCAGCCTCATTTTATTATTACTTCAGACCGAGCCGGAGCAGGTTCTGGAAATTCACACATGACGTGCCGTATAGTCTACATCCCCATCAGGGGCAGCACATTTTAGCCTGCGAAAAATATCAGAATAAAGCCGCATTGGCCAACTTTTTATTCTCTTTATGGTTTAAAACTGGCAAATTCGCCATCTTTTTGTGAGTTTTCGAGCTGTTTTTTTAAGGAGTGCGAGTTTGAAGTTTGAAAATAAACTGCAAT
>JBFKTM010000001.1:0-23569 GCA_041636295.1 Oleiphilaceae bacterium | reverse complement strand
GTCTTTCTACACTTCCGCTTGTTTCAGGGCTGCTAGCAACGTGGCTTCATTGAGCCCCTTGCCGATCAACACGATACGGCTGGAGCGGGTCTCATTCTGCCCCCACAACCGATCAAAATAGCTCTCGATGCGTTGTCCGACTCCTTGAATTACCTGGCGCATCGGTTTACCTGCGATAGAAGCAAACCCTTTGGCCCGGAAGATGGTGTGTTCGGCGATCAGGTTTTTAATAATGCCGATCAAACGCTCGCTATCCACCTCGCCCAGCTGCAACGAGACCGAATCAAAGTCGTCATGGGCATGTTTGTGATGATGGCCATGATCATGATGATGGTCGTGGTGAGTATGCACGTTGTCGATACGCTCTTCAGTGGCGGCTTGCAGGCCCATAATCAGCTCAGAGGCTATCTCACCCTCACTGACATGAATGATTTTGACCGCTTCCGGCACGCGACTGCGAACGGTACTATCAACACGTTGGCGGGTAGCCTCATCCAGCAGGTCATTTTTACTGACTACAATCAGGTCGGCGGAGTGGAGTTGGTCCTCCAATAGCTCTTGCAGGCTGGGGTCGTGATCCAGTGACTCGTCGGCTTTACGCTGCTGCTCCACCTGCTCAGGGTTGTGTGCAAAACGGCCATCGGCAACAGCGGGGCCATCAATCACAGTGATAACCGAATCAACCGTGCAGTGGGCCTTGATCTCAGGCCAGTTGAACGCCTGCACCAATGGTTTCGGTAGGGCCAGCCCCGAAGTCTCGATCAGGATATGATCAATATCGTCGCGACGCTCGACCAGCTGCTTCATGACTGGGAGAAACTCTTCTTCAACGGTGCAGCAGATGCAGCCGTTGGCCAGTTCGTACACGCCACTTTCATTTTTTTCGCCGGGAGCTGCGGTATCGTCTTCGCACTCCAGCGGGCAGCTGCGAAGCAGGTCAGCATCTATATCCAGTTCGCCAAACTCATTGACTATTACGGCGATTCGCTTGCCGTTAGCTTGCTTGAGGATGTTCGATAGCAGGGTGGTTTTACCGCTACCCAAAAAACCGGTGACGACGGTCGCGGGAATTTTATTCAGTTGCATAGCTATGTCCTTTATTTGCTTCTCATTCTGTTTCGGGGCGTTTTACTTTTCTCGGTGCGGCGGGTTTTACCTTGGGCCGATAGACATGAGCCTGGTCTTCGCTATAGAGAAAAGAGTCATCAAAATTTTCCGGGTCGAGTACATGACCAACCAATATCAGTGACGTGCGGGTGAACTTCTTCTCCCGCACTTTATCCACAATATTACCGAGGGTGCCGGTGATTTTGTCAGCATCGGGCCAGCTGGTGCGATAACAGACCGCCACAGGGCAGTCTTCGCCGTAAAAGGGGATCAGGTCTTCGACGATCTTATGAATGCGGGTAACGCCCAGATGAATTGCCAGAGTGGCGCCATGTTGAGCTAGCGATTTCAGGTTTTCACGCTCCGGCATGGGTGTTTTTCCGGCATAACGGGTCATGATGACGGTTTGGCTGATACCGGACAGGGTCAGTTCTTTATTGAGCCAGGCCGCCGAGGCACTGGTAGCCGTCACGCCGGGAATGACCTGGTAAGGGATATTTAATTGATCGAGTCGCCGCATCTGTTCGCCGATTGCCCCATAGATTGAGGGGTCGCCGGAATGCACCCGGGCCACATCCAAGCCTTGCCCGTGAGCTTGTTTGATTAACTCAATAATTTCTTCCAGGTTAAGCGGTGCGGTATCAATGATCCGGGCATCGTCTCTGGCATCGGCCAGAATCTCTTCCGGTACTAGTGAACCTGCATAGAGAATAACCGGACACTGTTGAATCAGGCGCAGTGCTTTAACCGTGATTAACTCAGGATCACCGGGGCCTGCTCCGATAAAGTAGACACTCATGGGGTTACTCCCAGCTTCTTCGAATAACCCCGTGGCGTGTAGACCCAATCACGCTTGGTTTCGCTACTGTTTACAGAGATATGGCGACTTTCGCTATTCCCGACCATCACCAGAGTCAGCATATCCACCTGAGTTGGGTCGAGTTCGGCCAGTGTTGTAACGGTAATCTGCTCTTCCTCACGGGTCAGGTTACGGCCAATGATGACGGGGGTGGTCGCCGGGCGGTATTGCAATAAGATCTCTTTGGCCTTGCCCAGCTGCCAGTCGCGTTTGATGGAGACCGGATTGTAAAAGGAGATCACAAAATCGCCTTGGCCGGCGGCGTGTAACCGGGTTTCAATGGTCTGCCATGGGGTCAGCAAATCAGAAAGCGAGATAGCGCAGAAGTCATGGCCTAGCGGTGCGCCGATTTTGCTGGCGGCGGCCTGCATGGCGGAGATACCCGGTATGACTTCGATCTCGACTTGCTCCCAGCCCGCTTCCGGTTCTTTATCCAGTAACTCGAATACCAGTGTTGCCATGGCGAAGATCCCAATGTCGCCACTGGATATAAGTGCGGTATTCTCGCCTTGGGCCGTTAATTGGAGAGCCAGCCTCGCCCGTTCGATCTCTTCACCCAGGGGGCGGTCATGACGGGTTTTCCCTTCGATAAGGTCACCCAGCAGATCAAGATAGAGGCCGTAAGCCACCAGCTGGGAGCTGTCTGCAATGGCTGACCTGGCGATCGGGGGGAGGTACTGTAGCCCACCGGGCCCGGTTCCAATAACGTAAAGTTTGCTCATGTTGTTCTCGACTGAAACGCTTAATGTTCGTAAATTCGGGCGATTGCACAGGTCGCCTGTCTGTTTTTCTGTTTGGGGATTAGCAGTTCGGCATTGGCCGCTGTAGCGGTGATATCTATGCTAATCTGGCTGGCCGCATCCACTAACGCGGCAGCTTCGGCCACGCCATAACAACCAACCTCTCTAAATACAATGTCGGACTTTTGGGTGAGACGATCTTCAACCGTTCTCAAGGTTGCGGCACTGTAGGTGTGAAAAGGCACCTTAAGGTCATCTGCCAAGGCAATTAACCCTGCTTCGTCCTGTTTTACATCGATACTGGCGATGGCGCTCAGGTCGGCCACCGACAGATTTTTCTGGCGTAACGTAGTGTCCAGAAGCTGCCGTAATACCTCTTTGGGGCAGTTCCTTTCACAGCCCATACCGGCAACATAGCGAGGGTTTAAGTATGTTTGGGCACTGGTGATCACTAATTGGCTTCCAAGGGCACCTGCCACCTGTCGTGCCCAGTCATTAGCACCGCCCTCATGGCCGGATAACAGCGGAATAACGAACTGTCCGAGTTCATCCAATACCAATACCGCGGGGTCGCTGTGTTTGTCTGCTAGCACCGGTGCCAGGGTTCTAACTGCAATGCCGGTGGCACAGATCAGAATAAGGCGTTCGCCGCTGTTAAACAGTGATTGAATCTGCTCGATAAAAGGTTTGGGCCGGTGCAGATGTTGCTGGATCAAACCGCTTTCGATCAGTTGAAGCGCTAGCGCCAGACCTTTGTCTGTTAAACTGATTACCGTTGCTTTCTTCATGTTCAGGCGTTACCGGATCGCTGGCGAGTAACCAGAAACAGTGAGAAGTAAGGCCCCGGCTGATCACTCAGGGTTGCAACGTCATACACTACCCGCTGTTGCTGGCGGGTGGCATACTCGACGTATACTGCATCCTGTAGTCGATGGCTGGCTTTTAACAGCTTCAGAAGTCGTGGTCTGGCTTGCCCTGCCTTCATTAATGCCAGACTGTCAAACTGCTGTAAGTGGCTCAATATCGTCTCATCACTCATGCGCCCTGATAGTACGGCATAGTTCTCTTTCTGCATCACCAAGGGTAGACCCGCTGCCGCACTGGCGGCATTCGGTGAGCTGATGCCGGGTACTGCAACACAAGGGAAGTCATCACATAACCGCTCTTGCAGATAAGCGTAAGAGCCAAAAAAAAGCGGGTCTCCTTCACACAGAAATACCACGTCTCGTCCGTCTTTGAGTGTGGTTCTTATCGCCTCGGCGGCCTGATCGTAAGCCGCATTGGCGGCGGTGCGGTCATGCAGATAAGGCATTGGAATCGGGATTTCGGTCGCAGAAATAGCGCGACGCTCGATCACCGATTGGGCGATTGCTTTTGCCTGGGAGTGGCCGGGAGTCTCACTATCCGCGTTATTGCAGAGATAGCTGATAACCTGGCACTGGTCGATCAGTCGAGCGGCTTTCAAGGTTAACAACTCAGGATCGCCCGGGCCAACGCCAACACCGTATAAGGTACCCACTCTACTCACGATTTTTCTCTCCGCTATTGGGGGCTTTACGCAACGTTAGCAGTGTTACCGGGAGCTGAGGGCGCATCACCAGCTGGTTGGCGATGGTGTCGCCATGGGAGAGTGCGATTTGCGACCACTCCACGGTGATATGATCAGGCAGTTGCTGGCAAAACTGTAGCAAGGTTGACTTAGTGACCTCGGTCACCGCCGACGCAACGAGTCGTCCAGCGGGTTTCAGTCGCCTGAGCGCCAGTTGCAAAATGTCGGGCAACTGCCCGCCACTGCCTCCGATGAAAACAGCGTCAGGGTCTGGCAGTTGCTCACAGGCCTGGGGAGCAGTACCCGCGACGATCTTGAGGTTATTCACCACGCCGAAACGGGCTTGGTTGATCTGGCAGTATTGCAGTCGTTGCTCATTGTTCTCGATCGCGAACACTTCCCCTAACCGGTTCCAGCGTGCCCACTCAATGGCGACGCTGCCACAGCCGGCACCAATATCCCAGCCGACTTCTCCTGCTTGTGGGCCGAGCTGCGATAGGATGGCCAGCCGCACCGCTTTTTTGGTGATGAGCCCCTTGCCAGCGGACTTGCCCGTTTCGAACTGCTCATCGGCGATGCCCGGAAAGGTGGGTAACAGATCGCCACGGCCTTTGCACTGAATAATGGTGACATGCAATGGATGGACGTTGCAGGCTGCCAGCGTAGGATCATCAGCCTGAAATCTACGTACCTGTTGGGCATCTCCACCCAGATCTTCGCATACCCAGAGTGTCGACTGCTCAAAGTGGCATGCCACCAGTTCTTGGGCAATCGCGGCAGGCCCGCTATGTTGGTCGGTTAATAGGGCATAACATCGATTGGCCTGCAGCCGGGCGCGGATACTTGCCAGAGGCCGGCCATGTAGACTGATCGTCTCAGCCTCCTGCCACGGTAACCCCAGTTGATGAAAGGCGGCTTGCACGCTGGAAATATTGGGATGGAAGACCAGATTTTGTTGCCCGAGGGTACGGGCAAGCCAGTCGCCTAAGCCAAAATAGAGCGGGTCGCCCGACGCCAATAATACAATGTTGTCCTGCTGGTGCGTTGTCAGCCAATCGGAGAGGGCTGAAAACGGGGAGGGGTAGGTGGTGGTCTGTCCGTTTAGCTCACAGCCTGCAATTTTTTCCAGCTGATGTGGCGCACCGACGATCCAGTCGGCACGGGCCAGAGCCTGTCTGGCTGCGTCTCCCAGCTGTGGCCCAGCCTTGGCACCCACGCCGAGACCAATTACCTGAATCGGCTTGCCATGCCATTGAACCGTTGCTGGGAATTGCTCACTCATCAGAAACGAATCCCTCGTGATAGTCGTAAACAGGCGTTCCAGGCACTGGCGGCCAGGGCACTACCACCGCGCCGACCGGTTAAGGAGATCACATTGAGCCCCAACTCATCTGCAGCGGTAATCAGGGCCGCTTTTGATTCTGCCGCGCCGACAAAGCCCACCGGCATGCCGATAATGAGGGCGGGCTTGTCCGCGCCTGCGGCAATCATCTCCAGCAATCTAAACAGCGCGGTGGGGGCATTACCAATGATAACCACGCTGTTGCTCAAGTAGGGCTGCCACAATTCCAGTGCCGCCATGGAGCGGGTTTCGCCCTTTGCTTTAGCTAACGCTGGCACTTGCTCTTCATTCAGAAAACAGTGTACGACTCCCTCTTGAAAACGGCGGGTTAAGCCGTGTCTGACCATCTCGACATCGCACAGTACCGTGGCATTATCCGAGGCGGCCGCTAATCCAGCCGATACTGCATTAGCTGAAAGATAGAGGTCATCCACCAGCGATGGGTCACCACAGGTGTGTACCAGACGCATCGCTACCTGAGCTTCATCGGCACTATACTGTTCCAGCTGGGTCAGCGCCCTGATCTGTCGGAACGACTCAACTTCAATGGCGTGAGGGTCTTTTTCGTATTTGTACATAATGGTGCTTACGAGTGTCCATGGCCATGATCGTGATCGTGCCCATGGTGGTGATCATGATCGTGGTGATGATGGTCGTGATGATGATGGTCGGCATCGGTGCCAGAGCCCCGTACATGGTGGTGATGACCCTGTTGCGGCTGCCCCACTTTATGTTCGCTGCCCAGTATCTGCACCCGGTATTGGCACATCTGGCAGTTCATGTTGCCTGTACCCTGTTCCGCCTCTTCCATTTTGTCCATAAAGGTTTCCAGTACCAGCGGGTGGTCATTGAGGTAGGGGGCATTCACTACTGTAACCTCAGGATATTTAGCCTGATAGTCATCGGCCCACTCGTAGATCTTTTTCACCAAGCGGCCGGTGAACAGAAAGTAGGGGAATACGATGACTTTTTTGAAGCCGAGACCATGTGCACGTTCCAGCGCTTCGTCCACCAGTGGTGAGGTTACGCCACTGAAACAGGTGATCGCCCAGCCAAAGCCCATACCCTCTTCCAGCATACGGGTTATCTTACAGATATTGGAGTTGGCGTCGCTGTCGGAGGCTCCGCGTCCGACGACCACCAGTAGCGTGTCTTTGCGGTTATAGCCTTCGCCAAAGGTATCGACTAGTTTGGCTTCGGCCTCCTCTATTCGGGCTGCTGCTGCACGAACCATATTGGGGTGCACACCCAAATGTGTGCCATAGGTGATATCAAGCCCTTCGATTTCTGCCTGCAGGGTATTCAGCTCGCTGGGGATATCATTTTTGGCGTGACCCGCCGCCATCAACATACCTGGAATAGCGGTAATTTTTTTGGCCCCTTGCGCCACTAACTTGTCGACGCCCTCGGCAATGACCGGACGGGCAAACTCGAGAAAACCGGTGGCGCACAAACGATCAGGGTATTTCTCCTGAAAGTGTTTGGCCAATTGATGAAACTCTTCAACGGCTTCAACATCCCTGGAACCGTGTCCAACCACTAATAACGCGGGTTTTTGATTGTCTGTCATAGTCTTCTCGATTTATGTCTGTGTTCGTTTATAGTTGTTGACCACGGCGCTGATGAGATCGCGTGGCTGGCAATAGCGGTTGCCATAGTGCATGTCGGTGACCGGCCTGTTCAGCATAATCACCGGAATTCGTAGCCTGCGTGCAGCCTTGAGCTTGCCGTCAACGGCGGTACCGCCACTATTTTTGCAGACCACCACATCCACTTGGTTCGCTTGCATGAGTGCCAGCTCCTGTTCTTCAGAGAACGGACCGATAGCCTGGTAAATACGGTAGCGCGCCTGCTCTTCATGTGGAGCGATTGCTGATCGGATGATCCAGAATTGATGAGCGGGAATGGAATCCAGCTCATCTAAGGCTGAGCGCCCAATTGTAACAAAAGGACGCTGAAATGGCCCCATTGCCTGTTTCGCGTGGGCCCAAAGGCTAACGCCGATCCATTGGTCCTCTTTTGTTGCCTGCCATGGTGGGCGGCAATAGACCAATAGCGGAAGATGCAGTGACTCGCAGACCTCTGAGGCGGAATGACTGATATTCACCGCATAAGGGTGGGTGGCATCAATCACACAGTCAATGGCCTGTTGTTGCAGAAAATACCGCAATCCGTGCTGCGACTGTTTGCCTGGTACAGTGGCGGCATCGGCAAACTGGCTGAAGCCCCCTTGATGTATCGAACAGTTGAGGCTTGGTTTCCGCAGCAGCCCGGCAACGCTGTAAATCAGGTCAACCGGAACTTCGCCCGATTCGTTCAGGGCCAGTAGCTGATTGGCGATGGTCAGGGCATCACGGGTGCCTCCTAATAGCAGCACTTTCACTGGAGGCCTCCCGGTGGTCGTAGGCCCTGGCGCCAGTCCGCATGGCCAACCACCTGGCCTTGTTTATCGATGGCCCATACCTCTACCTGAACACTCGGTGGAATCCGCCCGGCGGCTATATCCCTAGCCTGCTGGCATACGTGATCCCCCAGCGGGATGTTCTGCTGTTGTGCCAATTGCAGGGCTTGCAGGCTGGTATTGCATGCGGTTATTTGTTGACACAGCCGGTCGTCGGCACCGGCCTGTCGGGCCGTCTCCGCCAACTGTTGGAGGTCGATACTGGATGACCGGCTATGCAGATCCATATGGCCTGCGGCCAACTTGCTGAATTTGCCGAAGCCGCCTACCAGGGAGAGTTTGGCAACGGGGGACGTTCTTAACTGCTTGAGCACCGCGCCCACGAAATCCCCCATTTCCACCAAGGCCATCTCTGGCAATTGGTATTGTTTTTGTGCGCAGTGTTCACTGGTGGAGCCGGTGCACGCGGCAATGTGCTCAATGCCATTAGCATAGGCGACATCTACGCCCTGCTGAATAGAGGCAATATAGGCGGCGCAGGAGAATGGGCGAACAATGCCGGTGGTGCCCAATATCGATAGCCCTCCGACGATGCCGAGCCGTGGATTCATGGTTTTTTGTGCCAGTGCTTCACCGCCTTTGACGCCAACAGAGACGTTAAAGCCACCGGAATAGTTCGATTTATGGGCGAGCTGCGTCAGGTGGGACCTCATCATCTGTCGGGGAATCGGGTTGATGGCGGGTTCGCCTTTGCTGATGGACAATCCTTCTCGCGTGACGATACCCACGCCGTTGGCGGCATGAAAATAGACCCCGGGTTCCTCGCACAGCTGCACTTCGGTATAGACGGTGGCACCATGGGTCACATCGGGATCATCGCCGGCATCCTTGATGGTTGCGGCTATTGCTGTGTACCGGTTTTTCAGAAAGCACTCGGTCAGTTTAAACTCCACATGCTGGCCACGGGGTAGCGTGATAGTGCAAAACTCCGTCGCTTTCCCCTCAAGCAACAAACGCGCGGCGGCCAGGCTGGTCGCGGTGGCACAGGCACCCGTGGTGTAGCCGCTGCGCAGCGGTTGGTTGCTTTCGGGTGACTCTTCACGCATCGGCATAGTGAATGGCTATCGACTATCTCGTTACGCCAGTGGGGCGAAACTCTCGGCAATCCATAGTCCACCGAGTATCATTGATACACAGGCAATGGTGCCACGGCTGACATTGAACAGTAGATTGCTCCGCTGTTGCAGCCAATTCTGCAGGCCACCCAGTGAGGCACCGAACAGGAACATGCTCAACATCACGCCCAGCGAAAAGAGCACGATATAGCCTAGTGCCACATCCAGTCGTCCTTGGCTGACAGCCGGAACCAATGCCAGTACAGGGGCACTGCCCGCCAAACCATGGGTAATGCCCACCAGAACCGGAGTATGACTGTGTTTATTACTGGTGTCTTTTGACAGGTGAACGTGGGTAATCTCGCCATGCCGGTGTACATGCATGTGAACCGACTGGCGCCATAGAGAAATTAACAACCAGGCTCCGAGACCAATGAGCATGAAGCCAACCAATCGTTCTGCCCACAGTGACAGGCTTTCAGGTAGTTGAACGCCGAGGGCAAATATCAGCAGCCCCAGCGCAACTAGCACGCCACCATGGCCGACAGCCCACTGCACACAGAAACGAATCGACTGTTTGATACTGGGCCGTTTACTGGAAAGGGTGGATACCGCCATGATGTGATCGGCATCGAATGCGTGTAGTAGTCCGAGTCCCAACCCGGCGCTTAATAGTGCAAAAGTGGATGGCTCAATCATTTCAAGTTCTCGTTCTGTTGGATTTGTGGTTTATACTGCTTGGGTTTTGGGCCATGGTACTTAGCAAATGGGTATTTAACCGGATTGCATGTACTCATGGTAGCTGCATCAGTTTCACAGAGTATAGAGTTAAACATATGAGCCGTCAGACCCTGTCCGTCGAAAGCATCCAGTGTCCTGTATTGATGGTCGCTTCTTCCGGTACTCGCCAAGGGAAAACAACCGTCACGGCGCTGCTCGCTCGGCTGCATCGAAACTGTGGGCGTCGGGTGCAGGTGTTTAAGACCGGACCTGATTTTCTCGACCCGATGATTCACCAGTGCGCTTCGGGTCAAGCGGTGTTTAACCTCGACCTCTGGATGGTGGGTGAAACCGAGATTCGACAACGGTTGCACCGGGCCGCCAGTCATAATGACCTGATCATCATTGAGTGCGCCATGGGCCTGTTTGACGGCCAAATGGGAGTCGATGGCAAAACTGGGAACCGCAGTGCGGATCTTGCCATCTTGTTGGGTATTCCCGTGGTTGTGGTGATCGATGCCCAAGGCATTGCCCAGACATTCGGTGCGCTCGCCCATGGTTTGCAGAGCTTCCAGCCGGATCTGCCGTTTGCCGGTGTAGTGGCCAATGGCGTTGGTAGCGTCCATCATTTTGAATTGATTAAACAGGGGGTTCCCGACCATATTCCCCTGCTGGCCGGTATTCCAAGAGAGCCGCGATTGCGCCTTCCCGAGCGCCACCTGGGGCTGGTTCAGGCCGACGAAATGGCCGATCTTGACGGCTGGCTGAATAATGCCGTTGAGTTGTTGCTCAGTAGCGATATGGCGCTGGGTATCGACAGGCTGCCCAAGGCGGTGAGTTTTTCGCAGCCGAATAGTGTTGAGGCTATCGAGCCAAAGAGCCTGGCGGGACGCCGAATCGCCATCGCCAGAGATCACGCCTTTAGTTTTATCTACCCCGCCAATGTGGAGCTGTTGGCCGAGTTGGGTGCTGAGCTGCGGTTCTTTTCGCCGCTCGATAATGAGCCGGTTCCCGACTGTGATGGTGTCTGGTTGCCCGGCGGTTACCCTGAGTTGTTTGCGGATCAACTGAGTGGTTGCCGACTCACACAGCGGAGCCTTAAAGCGCTGGTCGACAATAACACCCCCGTTCTTGCGGAGTGTGGCGGGCTGTTGTTTCTGCTGGAGCAGCTGATCACTGTGGACGGTATAGCTAACGCCATGAGTGGCTTGCTGCCGGGCAAAGCGGTGATGAGAACCCGGTTTCAAGGGTTGGGGCTGCAAACCATGCCGTGGCCGGAAGGCGAATTGCGAGGCCACACCTTTCATCACTCCGAGTTGCTGAGCGGGACCGACTTGTCGGGGGGCGGCGGAAATAACCCGCTCGAAGCGGTGGCTTATGCGACCCGGCAACGCAATGCTGGTAGAGGCGAAGCGCTCTACCAGCATGGATCTATTCGTGGCTCCTACTTCCACGCTTACTTCCCGTCCAATCGAGCCGCTATCAGCCGTTTCTTCTCGGCTTGAGCGGTTTTCGCCGGGTTGGAAGTTGACGATGTAGCGGCTTACGGCTTTTTGATGCATTATCCCAACACCTCATCGGGGTGAAACAGTCGCACGGTCGCTTCAAGGTTCGAGGGAAAATAAAAGTGCAGATAGGATGCCGTTAAACCTTTGCTTCTGACCACTGGCTCACCGGGTGCAGGGTGGCGAATACGTTTGCCAAAGGTAATGGCGGGCAGGGTCGCTTCGCTTTTGGTGCGGTGATGGGCGTGGCCGCGCAACTCTCCTTCAGGCAGTACTGCACTTTGCATCCCCTGGCAACCTCCTTTCTCGCGCATAATGCCGAGCCCTGGAATCAACCCGACCATCGGCCAGACTTGTTGATCCAGGGTGTGTATCGCTTGTTGTACGTAGAGCATCCCGCCACACTCGGCGAGTATTTTATGCCCTTGTTGGTAAAACTCATGAATCGCTTGTTGCATCGAACGGTTATTGCTGAGAGCGTCGAGATGCAGCTCAGGGTAACCACCGGGCAGCCAGAGGCAGTCAACGTCAGGCAGCTGCTGGTCGACACAAGGCGAAAAATAATGGAGCTGAGCCCCTGCTTGCTCCAACAACCTTACATTCGCGGGGTAGATAAAGCTGAAGGCTTCGTCTTTGGCGATACCGATCCTGACGCCTTGAAGTGGCTTATTAGGCGCGTCATCGTTACGACTTTCTGTATCGACATCATCATAAAAAGCAACCGGCGCGGGCAGTTGGCAGAGACCGGCGGCCTCGAGTACTGCGGCGATCTGGTTGAGCCGGTCATCGTAATCAGCCAACTCGTGAGGGCGCACCAGACCCAGGTGTCGCTGAGGTAACGTCAGTGTTTCACGCTTCTGCAAGCAGCCCAAAAGCGCAATGTCAGCGGGCATACTCTCGTTAATCAGCTCGGCATGCCGCTCACTGCCGAGGTTGTTGGCAATAATGCCTGCGAAGGGGAGTGTCGGTCGATACTGTTTCAGACCCAGGGCTATGGCCCCGACCGTTTGTGCCATGGTTGGCGCGCTGATAATGGCTGCCACCGGGATACCGAAGAACTCCGCCAGATCGGCGCCGCTGGGGTCGCCATCATAGAGCCCCATGACCCCCTCTATCAGTATTAGGTCAGCCTCTTTAGCGGCTTCATAGAGGTAGTGGCGACAACGGCTCTTGCCGACCATCCAGAGGTCCAGCTGTTCTGCCGGGCTACCGGCCGCCTGCTCCAGAATTAGTGGGTCGAGGTAGTCCGGACCGGTTTTGAAGACCTTGACGTTTCGCCCCTGGTTGCGGTGGTAGCGTGCCAGTCCAGCGGTAATGGTGGTTTTGCCCTGGCCGGATGCGATGGCACTGATAAACAGTGCCGGGCAATGCCTGACATTAGTTGTACGCTGGTTATCTGATGAACTGGCGCGGGAGGCCTGTGGTGCTTGCAACATGGTTACCACTCGATCCCTGGCTGGGCTTTAACGCCGAGACGGAAGGCGTGCTTTTCATCTTGTACCACACTGATGGTGTCGGCGATATCTTGCAACGCCCGGTGCATGGTTCGACCGGTGATAATGACATTCTGGTGAGCCGGGCGATTGCTTAGTGCGGCGACCACCGGCTCCACGTCCAGGTATTCATACTTGAACATGTAACTCATCTCATCGAATACCAGAATGTTGTAGGCCGGGTCACTCAGCATCCTTTCAGCTTGCTGCCAGGCGGCGTGGGCGGCCTCGATATCTTTCGATTTATCCTGGGTCTCCCAGGTAAACCCGTGCCCCATCACCCGAAAGTCGACCTGCGGGTGGTCTTTGAAAAACAGGTATTCTCCGGTGTGACGACGGCCCTTGATGAATTGGATCACCCCAGCCTTTTGCTCATGCCCCAGCGCGCGGGCCATGGTGCCAAAGGCGGAACTGCTCTTGCCTTTGCCGTTACCTTTCAACAGGATCAGTACGCCACGCTCTTCGGTGGCTTGTGCAATGCGCTGGTCAACCACTGCTTTCTTTTTGGCCTTACGCGCTTGATGTTTCTCTTGCTCGGTCATGTTATCCGTCTGGCTGGTCAAAATGATGCTCCTTGAACACGGGGAGTCTCTGGATCGGACTGTTCTGGCAGCGCTTCAATATGGAGATACCGGCCTTGCAGTATTGTTGCGATCTGGTGACACCGGCCCAACCGGATTGCCTGCTGCTCAGTATCAATAATGGTCACATCGGCATCCAGGGTTAGCCCGGCCAGGTTATCCTGGCAACGCCCGTCAGTCAGCAGATAAAGTGCGTGCTCCTTGTTGGGAAACCGCACTCTGGACTTATGCAACAGTTCTTTTGCCTGCAGTAACGCCTTCCGCAGCGGCGTGCCGCCACCCACGGTTATTTTATCAAGCACCGGGGCAATATCTTTGGGGGCTCGTTGTGGGTGGAGTGGGGTGCTAACCTGATTATTGCCAAATGCAATAATGGCCAGCTCCTGTCGTTGCAGATAG
The DNA here is from genome assembly GCA_041636295.1 of Oleiphilaceae bacterium. Classification (GTDB taxonomy): domain Bacteria; phylum Pseudomonadota; class Gammaproteobacteria; order Pseudomonadales; family Oleiphilaceae; genus Alkalimarinus. The sequence continues at coordinate 9,758 of JBFKTM010000001.1, read as the reverse complement.
CATTGCTGCGAGAGGGCCGCCACGGTGCCTTTAGCCTTACCCAATGACTGCTGGTTGCCGGTGGAGGCAGAACAGTCAACGACGATCAGGTTGAGACGGGCGGGTTTTTGCTGTGGTTTCACATAGCGCAGTTGATTAAGTTTAGGCTGTGTGGGCTTGGATGGATTGCATAGTCGATGCATGTTGTCTGTGGCCACCAGGGTCGGTATCCAGGCGATTCGTTGCGTCTGACCGATTTGACTCTGTTGGCTTATGGGGGCTGCCGTCGATGCTGATTTTCCTGCCCCTTTGAGACCGGGGTGCACTCTGTCACTCTGCGGACGTCGATTGGGCAGTGCGACTGAACGGGGTAAATCAAGCGACCGCTTTTGTAAGGTTGCGGCAGTTTCTGGAGTCATTGCCCCCCAGTTTCCTTCCACTTCGTTATCTTCTGCCTGACTGCCTGGTGATGCACTGGACGGGGCTCTATCACCGCTCTGTCTGAATCGAGCACCACGATCGCCATAGGAGGTATTGCCTTGCGGAGTGGGCGAAGGGCTATTGTGTGACATTGACTTGGATCGAGGTGGTTGTGGCTCGTTGGGGCCGGTGGTTTTTCGACGATGGGCCAGCACAAATTCGGTAACCGCCTCAATATGGGCGAGACGTACCTGCTGCTCTCCCTGCCATGCGGCTTCAGCCTTGGCGGCTCGTTGCAGGGTGATGTCGGCCCTCAAGCCTTCGGCACCGGAAGCGGCACAGAGTTCAGCAATGGCCAACTGCTCCTGTTTTTCGATGACAACGGTTGCCAGAAGCGCCCGAGCACGGTGAAGCTCGTTGCGCAGTTGTTGTTGCCGTGGTGCAAATTGCTGGTTAAATTCGAGCGGATTATCATCAAAGGCCAGTCGTCGGCTGACGGCTTCAACCCGTTCGTCCGGGGTTAACTGTTCATTGATATCGACAAATAAGCCAAAGCGATCCAACAATTGTGGCCGGAGCTCACCCTCATCGGGGTTCATCGTACCGATGAGTACAAATTTAGCCGGATGCTCTTTGCTGATGCCGTCGCGCTCAACATGGTTGATGCCACTAGCTGCTACGTCCAGCAGTATGTCAACCAAGTGGTCGGGCAGTAGGTTGACCTCATCGACATATAAGATACCTTGGTGTGCGCGAGCCAGCAGTCCGGGAGAAAAAGCGATCTCGCCATTGCTTAGCACTTTTTCAATATCCAGCGAGCCCACGACTTTCTCTTCGGTAGCGCCCAACGGCAGTGTGACAAAAGGATGAGTTGTTTGATTGAGTGAGTTATCGCTCAATAGCGCTCCCAAACCTCTTGCCAGTGTCGTCTTTCCCATTCCTCTGGGCCCACTGATCAACACACCACCCAATTTTGAATCAATCGTCGATAGAATCAGTGCCTGCTTTAAGGCTGTCTGCCCAACAACGGCGCAAAATGGATAGTGGTGTGATTTCATAATCAAGGCCCTTGGCTCGTCGGCGGCGGATTTAAGCGATGCCGGTTGGTTCTTCATGGGGGAGTTTAAACAGCGTGTTGACGGTTACTCCGCACAGCACGCCCAAACAGACCCAGAAGATGCCATTGACCATGGCTGTGGCTATTACAAACTCTCCCACCAGGGCTTCCAACGCGGCTACTGCGGTCTGATCCGGGTGTGCAAAGCCGTGAAATGCCGGTTGTGGTGCACCAATAACATGGGGCAGGACGATGACCAATAACCCGCTCCAGCGTAAAGCACCTTTACCGAAGGCTAACAGGCCAAGGCCCAGAGCCGTAAATAACACCGCTAACAACCACCAGCTCTGCCGACCTTCCAGTGCCGCCGCCTCCATACCTGGGATTTCCGGTGGCAGGCCCAGCGTAGGAGCAACAAAAAACACCGCGTAACCGGCCAGACCCCATAACACACTGGCTTTCATTGACTTTTTGTTTGACAGGGCCATGCCGCTGATGATCATCAGGGCAAAACCAATGGCCATTAGAGTGCTGGATAGATAGGTATAGAAAATGCGCTCGGCACCATCTTCCGGCCCCCAGGCTTCTGGGTCATGGTGGTGAACGGTGTCACCGTGTGCGGCCTCATTGGCGCTGGGCATTTCCTCGGCTTGTTGTAGTGCTGCCGTATGCCCTGCCATGTTTTCCGGGGTATGATGCGCCGGGTTACTATGATCATGCTCGGCTGCAGAGACCGTAGATTCCGGTTCATCAGCGATTTCATAGATCTCGGCCCCTAGAATGATGGGGGTTACCTGAAAGTGTTGCAGCGTACCAAGAATGATGCCCGCAAGCAGGCCTGCCGCTACTGCAGCAAATACAATATTTCTAAAAAACATGTTAACTCTCGAATATTAACGTTTGACGGTGGTTAGAAAGCTCGCGCTTGTCAGCCTTGCCAGCAAAATTAGTGGCAAGGGAAGGCTGCGCTGTGTCGAGTGTCATGTGCTGCATTGTGAACGGCATCCATTGGTAACATACCAACGGCGAAAACAATGGTTAATCCGAGAATTGCGGCCGCAATAATCTGGGAGCGTTTTGAAACCGCCACCGATACCGCAGAGTTTGAACGCTGAGAAGAGATTTGAGTTGTCATTTTAGTATTCCTTAGTGCTCACCCGCACAGTTATAAGGAAAAAGAAAAACATGTTGCACTACTTAAGCGTTATCACTGAGAGTATTGATGCTACATGAGGTATAAGGGCTGGTATCGGACTTATGATGACTCAACCAAGGCATACCCGGTTGTGTCTTCATCTACCGTTGCGGGGGCAGTGCAGGCCTTGTGTCGGGTGTAACCCTCGACTCACCTACTTCCCATTTAACCTGCTTATGTTGCTGTTGAATAATACAGGACCCTGTAAAGGATAGATGCTAACAGAGAGTGGCCATTTGTCAATCTCGTACTCATAAAACAGTCCGATAGAGAATGTTAGGCCACCCCGATGAGTGCCCCTTTTTAATTCGAATTACAAAGACATACTTAAACTTACAGAGTTTGGTACATTATCTACTTTTATCAACGCTACTGGGTCTTGCCTCATTTGATTCTTCTGATAGGCTTAAATTATTCGGAGTTTCAAATGATTAGTATGAAAACATTGCTTCACAAATATGGTAATCCGCTAGAGTGGGACTCTGCGACGAAATCAGCACTCCTCCTTTGTTTAACCTTGTTTGCGCATTCACAATATTTGCTATGGGCTTGGTATCAATTGTCAGTGTTTGCACCTGAAGCCAATCAACACTACGTTAATATCGCCTTTTTAGAGCCCCGTTTATCTTTTTTTGGTTATGTATGGGCTATAACCTTATCACTTTTTTTATTAGTTCTTTCTTTACGGAAACGTTACCCCAATAGTGAGTGGTACGAGCACCTGGCTACTCAGTATTACTCGGGTACGCTGATATACTGCAGCTACGTTATCGGAACGTTGAATATTGCTACTGGTGTTGTATTGGCGGGCGCTCCGGTTGTTGGTTTTATTCTGTTCAATCGCCGAGCTGTGGTATTGGCTTTTGCGGTATCCATAGTGGGACAGATTTTTATCTCATATATGTGCGCATGGGGCGGGTGGCCCTATGCGCCATTGGTAATGAATTTTCAAGAAGCGGGGGGCGTGTTAAGTCATTTCTGGTTTGAAACGATGTACTATTTTGCTGCACCGCATTTAATATTTTTAACTGTATTTGCCTATCACGTGTTGAGTCGATGGCGTCGTCGAGAAGATGAGATCAGGTTGCTTAGTTTGACTGATCCTCTGACACAGCTTAGTAATCGTCGCAGTATTCTCTCTAATCTTAATCACGAACATGAGAGGAGCCGTCGATATGGAGCATCGCTTTCGCTATTGTTGGTCGACCTGGATCATTTTAAGAAGGTTAATGATAGTTGGGGTCATTACGCTGGTGATCAGGTATTAATCGAAGCAGGTAAGGCACTCAAGTGTAGTGTCCGACAGAATGACTATGTTGGGCGTTATGGTGGTGAAGAGTTTTTGGTAATTTTACCGGATACTGATACCGAGGGAGCTTATCAGCTGGCAGAGCGTTGTCGGCAGCACTTGGAGGCCTTGGAGATTAAAGTAGCTACCAGTAAACCACTGAAGGTCACCGGCAGTATGGGGTTATACTGCAATGAAACAAACAGAACCATCACTGCTGAGCAGATGCTGCACTATGCGGATGAAGCGCTGTATAAAGCCAAGGAAGGAGGGCGTAATCGTGTGGTGCGCAGTGATGAGAGGGTGAAGGTGGTTAATATTGCGGACGTGCCCACCCTATAGCGAGAAGTCAGGACTAAATAATGAAGGCTACCTGTGACGACAGCACGAACTCACAACAACCCCGGCTTAAGCCGTTCCGCTTCAACCGGGGAGTATAACCATTAACGAATATCAGTTATTCGTTCAATGGCCAGATTGATCTCACCACTGTTGTTCTTATTACTTCGATCAAGGAAGGTCGCCATTAGGTTACTTTGCTTGGTAATTTCTACTTCGAAAGTTTCACTGTAGCTGTTGAGTGATGCCCAGGTTGCAGGTGTTATGACCTGGTTTGATAGCTTGATCAGTTCGCCTCCACTGATAAACAGTAATACAAAAGGTTCGGAGGGAAACGTGGGTCCATAAGAAAAACGGCCCGAATCGATACTGATTGAATAACGGCCCGGTTCCAGAGGCACTTTAGCGGCTTTATCCAGAATTTCGTCGTAGTTAACAATTGAGGTGTTGGCAATGCCATCAACATGAAGCATTTGCACTTCATTGGCTTGGCTATGGAGGGTGAATGTTGTAAGAGCGATAGCTAAAAGTGATTGACGTAACATGGTAAAAGTTCCATTTTTGAGTTGATGAAAAAGCAGTGTTGCCTTCCTGGCGAAGGCGATGGTTCTATTGATAAAAATTTAGATGTGCCGGAAACTGTTCCCCTTTGACCGCATCCGGCAGCAGTTGCGAGCCAATCGACTCCCACTCCTCGTCACTAAGCTCAACCTGAAGAGCGGCAATGTTTTCCTTAAGGTGCTGAAGGGATGAGGTGCCGGGAATAGGTAATACTGGGTGGGGCTGGTGTAAAATCCAAGCGAGTGCGAGCTGTGCAGGCGTGCATTGGTGTGTTGCCGCAAAATCATTGATGACTTGCTGGATCCACAGATTGTTGCGCAAATTGTCAGTCTGAAATCGCGGCAGCTTTGTCCGAAAGTCGAGAGCGTTGCTCAATGTTGGCTGATACCCGGCCAGAAAGCCCCTACCCAAGGGGCTAAATGCAACGAAGCCACAGCCAATGTGCTGGCAAGTCTCGAATATCTTGTGCTCAGGCTCTCTGTGCCATAGTGAATATTCGGATTGCAAGGCGTGAATAGGGTGTGTCGCATGGGCCTTCATTAAGGTTTCCGGGCTGACTTCGGATAACCCCAAATAGCGGATCTTACCTTCCTGGGCAAGATCTGCCATAGCCCCGACGGACTCTTCAATGGGAACCTGCTTATCTGCGCGGTGAAGATAAAATAGGTCTATGGTATCAAGGTCAAGTTCCTGGAGGGCGCTATCGCATGCGTTCCGGATGTAGTCTGGCGAGCCATTGATGGAGACGTTATCAGGACTGATCACAAAGCCACATTTGGTCGCAATAAAGGCTTGATCCCGTCGGCCTTTAATAGCCTTTGCTATTCGCTGGTGATTGTCACCGTAAATATCGGCGCTATCAAGGTAGTTAATGCCTGAATCGAGCGCTTGTTGAATTACGTTGATTGCCTGAGCTTCATCGACCTCACCATACGCAAACGATAGTCCCATGCAGCCTAGTCCAACAGCGGATACTGTTGGACCATTGGCGCCCAATTGAATCTCTCTAAGGGGGGACTCCATTACCATAACTCCATATCGGCCAGTGTTTGGTGCTGCGGTTCCTGGTTTGGTGTTGCTTCGCTGTCAAAGATTGAGTGAATCTTGTGGTGGTCGTCATAGTAGAGTTGACCCATATACTCTTCCAGGCGATGTTGACGGTTGAGCTGGCCAGAGTAGGCGATATAGTTATCGGGACGAATCAGAAATAAATCCCCTGGCCGTGCACTGAAATGCTCTGCTAGAGACTGCTCACAGTCGTAGATCCAGTCCCAGCTTAAATTGGCCTGTATACACTCAGGTATGCGATCACGGGAGACGACAAAGGCGCAGAGAAACGGCAGGTAGCGATTGAGCACACGACGCTGGAGTTCGTTAAGTAATTCGGGGTCAGCGATGTCATCAACAAATATTAATAGGCTAAGGTGGGTGCCGGTGAGCAAGTCATCCATATTGGAATGGCCAACAGAGCTTTCAAAGCCATCTGCATAGGGGGCTAACGCACCGGCCTTGACCATAGAGTGTGGGGATGATTCATGATAGCTACGGTCATCGCGGCAGAACTCACCCAGTTCATATAGTTGCGAGATCCCGCTGGTTTGGAGTGGGAACGTCTCGCGTAAGAATGTCCTGTTTGAACTCTTAGGCAGTAGCTGTTTCAGTGGCCCTTGTTCGTCTTTATCCAGACGGGCGATGAGACGAGTCGAGTTATCGGTGTGTTTTACCAGTTGTGCTGCCATCCCATGGCGCTCTACCTGATAGGAGTCGAGTAGCTTGTGGTTGGCGTAACCCTTCAGGTAATAAGCGACTTTCCAGGCAATATTGCAGGCATCCTGGATGCCAGTATTCATACCGAGCCCGCCAATTGGGCTGAATAGGTGTGAAGCGTCACCAGCAAGAAATACCCGACCTTGATGATTACTGGTGACCAGTCGATTATAGAAGGGAGCACTGGAAATCCAAATTGGATCGCTAATGGTGAGGTTATCAGGACCATACAGGTCAATATAATAGCGAAAATCATCCATTGTTGGTGTTTTAGAACCATCGTAGGTGCCTTCGACTTTACACACGATACGGTGGTAATTTTCGGTAAGTGGAATAAGAATCAGGAATCCGCTTTCTTCTACAAAGTAATGGATTTTTGATTTGTCTCCCGGCCAATCCACTACCACATCTGCCAAGATAAAGTACATATCATAGTTGACACCTTCGAACCCCAGATTTAGCGCCTCCCTGACTCGGCTTTTGCCGCCGTCACAACCAATAACAAAATGATGTCTCGATTGTACTAATTGTTGCTCTGGCCCTTTGGTAGTAACGGTGACCGAATGCTCGTGCTGGTTGAGGTCGACAAACTCAACACCTCGTTCGATGGTCCCGCCAAGCTGCAGAAACTGCTGTTTGAGAGACTCTTCTGTCTTCGGTTGTGGTTGGGTCAGCAGATAGTTGTAAGAGGTTTTCAGTTTGCCGAAGTCCACATGAGAAAGACGCTTGCCTTGCCAGTGAACGTAGATGTCGTCGACTCTTTGTGCAGACTTAACAACCTCTTCTGCAATCCCGAGATCGTGAAAGAGTTTGAGTGATGAACTGTTAATACTAAGTGCCTTTGAATCAGATGATTCTTCAACACGCATATCAATAACTCGTACCGTTATATTATGACGTAATAGGTTACAGGCGGTAACTAAGCCAGTGGGCCCGGCACCGACTATCAAAATATCCTTTTGCATCGCATTTCCCTTCTTTCAAACTACTCTCACATGAATACGGCAGAGTAGATTATGCGTTAATTAAAATTAAAGCTTATTTGTCGTGATATGGGATTTAGCATAAACAAATCTTGCTTTCCGGATCAATAACCAAGTGAGTGATTAGCGAGGATACTCAAGGCTTTAAATTTTGCCTGAGCTTAAAAAAGCAATTAGACAGCCTCAATATAGACGATTCCTTAATTTCTTTATGATTGTTTTTGTGTGTAGTAACTATATGAAAAACAAGAATATTAAACGATTGTAGTGTTTTTCTTCGTATTCAAATTGCACAAAATATAGAAAGGATGATCTATAGGCACGCTCTGTAGTAGGTATTGAAATTTAATATTATCTTTTGAATACCCCTCCCGATAACATCCAACACATCAGCTCACAAACAGTGTAGGAGTCAACCATTCTGCATTGATATATCAAGTGAACTACACCACAACAAAATACAAGGAGACGTTATGAAAGGTTATGTTATTGAATCTTTTGGCACACCAGAAGTGTTTAAAGAGTTGGAGATTGACAAGCCCATCGCTGGAGAGGATCAACTGCTAATTGAAGTGGCGGCAACCAGCGTTAATCCGCTCGACTGCAAACTACGTAGCGGGCTTGTACCAGACTGGTGTCCGTCATTTCCTGCAATTCTTCATTCTGATGTTGCAGGAACCGTTGTTCAGGTCGGAAAAGAGGTGAGTGGTTTTGCTGTTGGCGATAAGGTTTATGCCTGTGCCGGGGGCATTGTCGGTGTTCCCGGTGCGTTAGCCGATTTTATGGTGGTGGACCCACGGTTGGCGGCGAAATGTCCTCAACGGCTCTCTCTTAAAGAATCTGCAGCGTTGCCGCTGGTTGCAATTACCGCATGGGATGCGCTGGTGGAGCGGGCTAAGATTCAACCGGGCGAAAAAGTGCTAATTCATGGTGGTACCGGAGGGGTTGGTCATATCAGTATTCAGTTGGCCAAGTATCTGGGAGCTAAGGTCTATGCCACTTGTGGTAGCCGAGAAAAAGCCGAGCAGGCGATGGCGCTTGGTGCCGATGGCGTTATCAACTACAACGAGGAGTCAGTGGAGGACTATGTCAACCAATATACCGATGGTGAAGGGTTTGATGTGGTATTTGATACGGTTGGTGGCGAGGTCTTCCAGCAGTCCCAACAGGCGACTCGAGTCTTCGGACGCTTGGTCTCAATCATGGCGTTAGGGGAATTTGATGTCTCGATGGCGTTCGTAAAAGGAATTTCGCTACTGTTGCACAATATGATGATTCCGATGGTCTTTAATGTTGGTAAAGAGAGTCGAGGTGAGATCTTGCGGAAGATTGCGGCGATTGTAGATGAGGGAAATATATCCCCAATCATCGACCCTAGTGAGATGTCCATCTCTCAGGTTGCCGAGGCTCATGAGCGTCTGGAGTCTGGTTTGGCTATCGGCAAGATTGTTTTGACGAAATAGCGCCATCATCAACAACCGTCCGCTATTGGTTGTGAATTCAGGCAGGATCATGGTCCCGTGATCCTGCCTCTTTTTGCCTATCAGTTATTACCTTGATATCAGTTTCAAAAGGAGTTGTTTATGAGCACGAATGAAGCCCAAAATCTCGACATCGTAGAACGCTTTTACCGCCATTTTTCTGAAGGCGCATTGGATAGTCTGGGTGATCTATTGGCAGATGACATCGTCTATCACTTTCACCCCAGTGACGAAATACCTTTCTCGGGCAGTCGTACCGATAAATCTTCTTTTATGGCGTTTCTGGCTGAAGTCGATGAGCACTTGTTAGTTGAGCGTTTTGAACCGCAAGAGTTCTCAGTAGCCGGGGACAAAGTTTTTGTTAAAGGCCATGAAACGGCGAAAGTTCGGAAGACAGGCAAGCACTTTGAGAGTGACTGGTTTTTTGTATTTTCGGTTGCCAACCAACGCATTCAAAGTATTCGCGATTACTCCGATACCCATGTAATCGCCAAGGCGTTTGCAGAATAGTTAACCGGGGAAGCACCTGTTCACGCTAAATCGCGTGTTGTTGCCTTTGAACAGATAGTAAAAATGAGGTCTCTATGGACCTCATTTCATTAGGTAATAGAACGGCTAGGCGACTGATACTGCTTTTTGATGGTCTGTGACTTTGGCGGCAATAGGATTGAGCGTGTAAGAAAGGTCT